>NZ_JMDX01000165.1:0-13810 GCF_000935845.1 Paenibacillus sp. E194 | reverse complement strand
CTCATACAAATTGACAGCACTCAACTCCATAATACTAAGTATCCATTCGTTAAGAGTCATCTAGATGACAGTAATCGATTATCGGAATGAGCCATTTACGGATTTCACAGCAGAGGGGAATCGCACGGCAATGCAAGGCGCATTGCTCAGAGTGCGTGAGCAGTTGGGTAATACCTACCCATTGGTCATCGGCGGCGAGCGAATCTTGACAGAGAAGCGAAGCACATCTTCGAATCCAGGCGACCTTGATCAAATTGTGGGCCATGTTGCTCAAGCTGGCATCGAGCTCGCAGAATCAGCAATTGCAGCTGCGGATGCAGCATTCTCCAAGTGGCAGCACGTTGCCCCAGATGTACGTGCAGGGTATTTGTTCAAGGCAGCTGCCGTCATGCGCCGCCGCAAGTTCGACTATGCTGCTTGGCTTGTATACGAGGTCGGCAAGAACTGGGCAGAAGCAGATGCAGACGTGGCAGAAGCAATTGATTTCTTAGAATTCTATGCGCGGGAAATGATTCGTCTCAGTGGTCCACAGCCGATCACAACAATAGCTGGTGAAGACAATCGTCTCACCTACATTCCACTAGGCATCGGAATTGTCATTCCACCGTGGAACTTCCCACTTGCCATTATGGCTGGCATGACCTGTGCAGCTATCGTATCAGGGAATACTGTCGTGCTGAAGCCTTCTTCCGCCTCCCCTGTCATTGCAGCGAAGTTTGTTGAGTTATTGGAGGAGGTTGGCCTTCCAGCAGGTGTAGTGAACTACGTTCCTGGTTCTGGCTCAGAGATTGGCGACTTCTTAGTCGATCACCCGCGTACTCGCTTCGTATCCTTCACGGGATCACGCGACGTAGGACTTCGCATCAATGAGCGTGTTGCTAAGACACAGCCAGGTCAGCTGTGGATTAAGCGTTTCATCGCAGAAATGGGCGGTAAGGACGGCATCGTCGTGGATCAAACCGGAGATGTGGAAGAAGCAGCAACTGCGATCGTACAATCTGCCTTCGGCTTCCAAGGACAGAAGTGTTCCGCCGGTTCGCGCGCCATTGTCCATGAGGCGGTATACGACGAGGTTGTTCGACTCGTCACCGAGAAAACGCAAACTTTGCGTGTAGGTCTAGCTGAGGAGAACGCCCCAATTGGTCCAGTCATCGATAAGCATGCGTACGACAGCATACTGAAATATATTGAGGTTGGCAAATGCGAAGGCAGACTCGTAGCTGGAGGCAGTATTGCCGATGGCAACGGATACTATATCCAACCGACAGTGTACGTAGATGTTGATGCAGAAGCAACCATCATGAAGGAAGAAATATTCGGTCCCGTACTGGCGATCAGCAAGGCTTCGAACTTCGAGCAAGCGATCGATATTTTCAACAATACCGACTATGGCTTGACCGGTGCAGTGTACAGCATGAACCGCGAGCATCTGGAATATGCGCGCCATCATATGCACTGCGGCAACCTGTATTTCAACCGTAAATGTACAGGCGCACTAGTAGGCGTACATCCATTTGGCGGTTTTAATATGTCAGGAACCGACTCGAAGGCAGGAGGAAAAGACTACCTGCTCCTCTTCACACAAGCGAAGCTTGTATCAGAGAAGTGGTAATCTCCAATTTCACTTCTCTGATATGATTTACTAAGATTTGCTGCACTTATCCTTCGATCAAGATAAGCCAGCAGGCCTCCTCTGTTACAGGGACAGCTTGCTGGCTTTTTTATGATCAAGAACCATCTGGATGCACTCTCATCTGTTTTGGAGAAATCCAATGAGCCTTCAGCCTAATACCACGATGGCTAGAGGATCAATGCCATGCTAGAACAATTCAACTTGGTATCTATTACGAATCATGTGATATCCGGTTGCTTTGAGTCAAGATATGCCGAGCATTTGAGTCATTTGAGTTACCGGTAACATTATTGATGGCTTTTCATTATCTCCTCCCAAGTAATAGGGCACCCGCAATGAAAAAACCGAGAATTTCAGCAACAATCCAAATAACGCGAGTATATCGGTTTTCCACATGATCCATGTCTTTCAGCTGTGTAACTTGATGATTATATTCATGAGGACGTATGAGCTGCCCAATCCCATCCTCCGTATGCTTCTGGGCCGCATGATCCAGCTTAGGCACAATTCGAACAATCTCACCATTGTCATACCTGCCTAGAACCCGCTCTCCATCAATTACAAACGATAATGACTTTCCGCCGCTATTCACATAGTATTGCAAGGCTGCAATATCCGGCTCTTCCTGTGCATCCTTCAAAAGCGCCTTACCATCTGCAATCTTAAGCGGATAACTTCCCCACTTCATCTTATAGTTCCTATTTGTTGTATCCGTCCTATCGAGTGAGAATAACGCCATATCCCCAACATTCCATGCATAGCACACATTCGCTTGCTGAGCATAGGTAACTGTAATGTCTTGCTTCGTCTGCTCACCTGACACGATATAGATGACTTGAATCGCCACCCCTGCCTTCTCATTTCGTATCACTTGCCCAATAAGCAGCGTATCTTGGTCGTTGTGAGTCAATCGGTGTAGTACATCTGCGGCTTGAACAGGGATTACGAAGGATATAGTCAGCCATAGAAATAAGCCAAGGCAACAAATCCTTCTCAAGGCCACACCTCCACACAATGATTACCTTCCTGCCTGCTTCTGTGATGTCTTGGAATCCATTCACGTTTCCGTATTATACCATTCCATCTCATAAAATGTCTTCCTTCCATTCAAAAAAAATAAAGGATATGAAGCTGCTGCTTCACATCCTTTACCCTCTTCAACTTATGTCCTGCCTTCATCCAAATATGCTATACGTCGGTTGCAGGTGTTTCAAGCGTATCCCATGCTGCAGACAACAATTCATCAAACAAATCGTCGTCTCCTTCGAGTTTCGTATCCAACTCGTAGAATTCTTCTTCGTCACCAGACTGGGCAGTGAAGTGCAGGTTGTAATCCCAATCCTTCCCGTTCTTGCTGAAGAAGCTAACTTCATACGGTGATTTCAATTGCTCTAACTGGAAGACTACTTGTCCGATATAAGTCTTGTCTTCATTCTGTACGCATCGATGCCTTAGTTATCGTTACACTCATGTATTATCCCTCACTTCATCCTTCAATCTCTATCATTATGGTAAAAAACCGATTCGATGCCAGTCACTTAGCTTAGCTTGAAATGACGTACAACAGCTTGCAGCTCACCAGCAAGACCGTTTAATCGCGTAACCGATCGATTCATATCTTCCATAGCCGTCGATGTAACCTGTGATGCGGAAGATAACAGCTCACTTTCTTGAAATGCATGCTGTGCAAGATCGCTCAACTGCGACAATGCAGCTGCAACCTCCTCTGATCCTGCCGACAACTCTTCCGTAGATGCGGAAACGTCTTGAATTTGCAACGCAACCTGTTCCGTCGATTGGGTGATACTATGGAAGGATTGCCTAGCATGCAGCACTGCCTCTTGCCCTAGGAGAACTTCTCGTGTGCTTCCTTCCATCGCTTCAACCGCTGCATCCATCTTCTCATTCACTTGACCTACAAGGCTTGCGATTTGGCCTGCCGCTTGCTTAGACTGATCTGCCAGTTTCCTTACCTCTGATGCCACAACAGCAAATCCCTTGCCATGCTCCCCGGCTTGTGCCGCTTCAATAGAGGCATTTAGAGCAAGCAATTGAATTTGCGCAGCAATCGTCGTCATCACGTTTACCATCTGTTGAATTTCAGCAGATTGCTTGCTTAATTGCTCGACCGTGTATGAGGCATTGCGGTTCGCCTCATGAACTGATACTATTTGCTGTTCCGCTTGACGAATGAGTTCCTCCCCTCCTGAGGCCGATTTTTCTGTATGTAGGGCGGAATCAGCAACCTCAGTAGATGTTGCAGCAATTCTTGCAATTCCTTGCGCCATTTCTTCTACTGCTCTTGCACTCTCGACAGATGCACGCATTTGTACATCGGCGCCTCCAGCAATTCGCTGCAACGACACCGAATATTGATTGGTCGCGTCCGTGGTCTGCAATACCGACTGCTGAAGCTGCTCGGACGAATCCGCCACCATATCTGTTGCGGATTGTACATGACTAATCAATTGGGATAAATCAACACGCATCTTCTCAAATGAATTTGCCAATTGCCCTATCTCATCGTTTGCAGTCCGAATAATAGGGTGACGCAAGTCACCGTCTGCGATTACACGCGCAGATTCATTCAACTGCTTCATAGATCGAGCGATTGATCTGGTCAACACCACCGCTGTCGTAACAGCAATAAGAACGGTTGCAAGCAGCAAAGTGAATAAGACAGACTGATGAGAACGGTTCGCCTGCTCCACTGCGTCCATCGCCTGCTGAATACGATTTAATTGCTGTGACCGTATGTCGTCCATCTGCTTGTTAATTTGTTCAGATGCTTGGTCGAAGGAGCCCATCGTCTGGTTCCCCGCTTCCGTTCCCTTATCAATATAATCATGTGCCATCTGTTGGCCCATCTCATAGAATTTCTTAAACGATCCCTCAATATCATCTAACTTGCTGGACAGCTCTGGATGGAGCTGCTTGAAGTGCTGAACATCCGCTTGGAACTGTGAGACATACTTAGCGGCTTGGTTGAATCCATCGTCCATACCATCCTGCGCTCTCGTAACCCCAATATCGGTAAGCCACTGCTGAACTTGAACAACCGACAGCTTCATATTATCTGCGAGCAATGTTGATTGAAGTGTTCGTTCCTTTATCTCTTTCATTGTGCTCAGTTGATTGCTCGACGCATTATATTGATACGTAAAAATTGCAAACATGCAGATGACAATAATCGAAAACCCTATTCTGTTTTTCCACCGGATGCTCATTTATGCCTCTCCTTCTTATGTCAATCGCCTCGTCTCTTTCACATCTTAGCGCAATATATTCCATTTGTCAGTTTACAATTCGACAATATTTCAGAGAGATGTCGCCTACTTAAGAAAAAAGTAAGAAAGTTATTTACATTTTTCAGTAAAAGATTGAATCCTTACATTTGCTATCGCGTATGGAATGTCATATGCTTGAATACAGTGAAAGGAAGAGCGTTCTCTTCTAACAGATATGGCAAGGGACCGAACTGCTCTCACAAGTGACAATCAAAGGAGCCCTAGATTTACAATGGAAACAGTGAAAGAATTTTTCAAAGGTCCTGGTGTCAAACGCATCTTTATTCTTCTTGTAATTATCGCCTTGCTCTTTGCAATGCGAAGCATGATCCACCTCATACTTATAACGTTTATCTTAACGTACTTAGTGGACAGGCTGCATACATTCCTCCATCGGAGGATCAACAAGATCATAAAGGTGAATTACAAAGTAACCGTACTGCTGCTCTATGCAGTACTGCTGCTCGCCATCGTTGGTGGAGCATACAGCGTCTTCCCGAAAGTTATTACACAGATTGAGCAGCTCGTGAACAATATTATTCAGTTCTATAATTCGAAGGCTTTCATGAATTACGATTTTGATTTCGAGTTCATGCAATACATTACAGACTCGCTGCAGAAGATCGACCTAGCGAGCTATGTCAGTAAGGGCTTCGACTTTATCGTGAAATCAGTCTCTGATATTGGACAATGGGGTACAAGAGCAATCATTTCCTTCGTCCTCAGCTTGTTCTTCGTACTGGAGAAGAAGCGTGTCATGGAATTCACGGAGAAGTTCAGAACGAGCAAGATTGGATTCATCTATTCGGAATTAGAGTATTTCGGAAATAAGTTCTTGTATTCATTTGGCAAGGTCATAGAAGCACAGTTCCTTATCGCCATCGTGAATACCATCTTGTCCACAATCTGCTTGTGGTTGCTCGGCTTCCCGCAGTTGTTCGGCTTAGCTATCATGATCTTCCTGCTCGGGCTGATCCCGGTAATGGGCGTTGTGATTTCACTCATTCCGTTGTGTGCGATTGCATTCACCATCGGCGGCTTGATTAAGGTCTTATACGTCGTCATTATGGTCATCGTCATCCATGCAATTGAGGCGTATATCTTAAATCCGAAACTGATGTCAGCGAAGGTTCACCTGCCAATTTTCTATACGTTTGCCGTTCTTATTATTGCAGAGCATTTCCTCGGCGTATGGGGATTGATTCTCGGAGTACCGATATTCATGTTCTTCTTGGATCTGCTTGAAGTTAGCGTGAAGCAAGAACCTGTGAAGACAGAATAACAGCTGTTCCATATCCACTATCATCTCATGACGAAGGGCCGGTGCGTTAAGCACTCGGCTCTTTTTGATATGTCATTTATGTTTCACAATGTTAAAGACTTCCTAAATTTCACTGTTCCACGAAAAATGACAAAAATGCTCGTCTGCTCACGATTGAAAGTGATGTATTCGTTTTCTTGAAAGTTAAAGCGGTTTTACATATGGTAATCATTAGGATAGTTTGTGATTAGGTAGAATATGGCCTAATTAACAGATTGGAGGATAATGGAAACAAGAATAAACGCTTGGTCAATATTTCCCACACCGCAATGCTTTTCCACCTAGACCACATCATCACGGGACTACTGCCCTATTTCGTTGAAGCAGCACTCAATTTTATTCATCTCGCGCTATACACACACACCTATACACTTTTTCGCTTTATCACCACAAAGCAAGGAAGATTTTCCATGTTTCGTTCGAATTAGAGAGAGAAGGAGTGAAACTAATGCAGTATTTTTCTATGTGACAACGTTTATCTTCTTAGGATTTCAGCTCTTGTATACGATCGTTCCCTTATTGTTCAGCAAAGTGAAGCAATTGAATAATGACTTGAGCGAAAAGTCAATCAGCGTACTCGTCCCTGCCTACAACGAAGAGCTCACGATCAAAAATTGCATCGAGGCAATGAACAGTGTCAATTACCACAACTTCGAGGTCATTATTATTAATGATGGCTCAAAGGATAATACCTTGCAGCGTTTAGATGAACTCCTTGATTTGAAGCCAGTTCAGCGTACGGGCGACGGCAAGCTAACGTATCAAGCGATCAAGGGCATCTATGGCTCTACTTCATATAAGCATATTTTCGTGATCGACAAGCTTAATGGCGGCAAGGCTGATTCGCTCAATGCCGGCATTGACTGCGCACAATCTGATATCGTCATTACACTTGACGCAGACAGTATGCTTGAAGTCAATTCATTGAAGTATGTCAATCAATATTTCCACAATGAGGATATTATTGCACTTGGCGGTACGGTCAAGATTGTGCAGGGCGCTGAGAAGAAAAATGGCGTCATCGTAGAGAAATTTATGGGGAGAGGCCTAATCAAGAGCCAAATTCTCAATTACATTCACGGATTCTATGTCCGGAAGCTAACCCAATCCGTATTCAATTCGATCGTCGTCATTTCTGGAGCGTTTGGCGCCTTTTACAAGGATGTGCTGGTTCAAGTGAATGGCTTCCGCAGCACTGTCGGCGAGGACATCGACATTACCTTGAAGATTCACGAATATATGAAGGCCAATCAACTGAAGAAGAAGCTGGTCTACGCACCTGAAGCTGTATGCTATACGGAATGCCCTGAGAATCTGAAGAACTTCAATAAACAGCGGATACGCTGGCAGAAGGCTTTCGTAGACTGCATCCTGATCTACTGGTCCAAGCTATCGCAGAAGTTCAGCCCAGGCGTCAGTCTATTTTTTGCTATCGACGGCTTTGTACTGGGAACCCTTACGGCGTTCACGACGATTATCTATCTTATTAACATGCTTCTATTCGGCGGCAGTATCACACAAATGCTCATCTTGTTCTCCATCATTATTCTCGTAAATGCCGCTCAAATCATAACTTCATTGTATTTATGCAAGAAGTACGATAGCAGTTACTCACTTCGAGATTATATCTATATGTTCTTGTTCAGTCAGTACGAGTTGCTCACTTACCGTAATCTACTGCTGTACTTGAATATTGTCGGTACCATTAAGTACTTCGATAATGATGAGGGCTGGGGTTTCGTAGAACGCAAAGGCGTAGCCACCATTAGTTAATAATTGTATCTGTACAACCAGCATTGCGGCCGTAAAACAAATAGAAAGCCGCATGTTCATTTTGGGAGGGAGAATATGGAGAGTATTTGGAAGAGCAATCGGATTATTTATGTAGATATACTGCGCATTCTGTCGATTCTCGCCGTCATCGTGCTGCATATTACCGCAGATTTGCTGACGAGAACGAATGATTTCGACTCATCATCTTGGTGGGTCAGCAATATTTTCAACTCCGTATCGAGATTTGCAGTTCCTGTGTTTTTCATGATAAGCGGCGCCATGATGCTGCGGGTGAACATTACCACATACAGGGACTTTTATATAAAACGAGTGCTTCCACTCGTTATCGCACTAGTCAGCTGGTCACTGATTTATGCGCTTTACAATCAATACGTTATCGTTAACAGCAAGATGAATGCACTCGCGTTTCTGCAGGATTTCGGCTACAAGCTGCTGACGGACGGCAACTACGTCCATCTCTGGTTCCTGTATGCGATCATCGCCATTTATATGACGATTCCCTTAATTAGCAAGCTTGTTAAGACTTGCAGTGAGAGGGATTTGCGCTATTACTTATCCTGGTGGGCTGCCATTAGCATCGGCTACCGATTCATTTCAGACATTATCGTCAAGCTGACGGGACAGTATATCAATATCCCGCTTTTGAACATTCCGCTGTTCACAGGGTTTCTCGGCTACTTCATCTTGGGACATTATTTATTTACATATGGCTTGCCGGACAAATGGAAGCAGGTATTGTTCAATTTAGGCATCGTCTCCTTCTTCCTAACACCAGTGGCCACCTACTTCGCTTCTAGTCATCTAGGGATATTGGATGAGACCTTCTACGGGAACTACTCCATTACGACCTTTTTCATGGCTGTGGCCATGTTTATTTGGTTTAAGGAGAAGGAACCAACCCTGCATGAGCGAGTCAATTACAAGCTGCAAAAAATGATTGGCTCGATTTCGAAAGCAAGCTTCAGTATTTATCTCATTCATTTATTGATTGAGCTGCTCGTATCGAGAAGGGCCGAAACGGAGGCGTCCCTACTCCAGACATCATCCAACCTCGTGTTCAATGTTATCGCCGTATTCACTGTCAGCTATCTGCTAGTGAAAATGTTGAATCTCAGCAAGGTCATGACTACCGTTTTGTTCGGTGGAAAGGGGTAAGCGCGAATGAAGGTCAGTCTCTATACGAAATTATTTATTGCCGCTCTGCTGGTTGGAATGTCTCTCTATGCTTACAATGTGAGCAGTCAGGCCGAACAGAAGATTACTTCGGTGTATATTCCAATCTGGAAAGATATCAGTCAAATGAACTGGAAAGATCAAGCCATTGATATCGCCTTTATTGCATTTGCCCGAATCGATAAGAACAACATCTATTTCCACGAGAACAAGGACGAAAATGAGCGGATTAAGCAGCAAATCACAAAGTTGAAGGAACAGCACCCTCAGACTCGATTCGTGCTCGCCGTTGGCGGATATAATGCCGACGGCTTCTCCGACGCTGCGATGGATGGAAATCGCTATTCGTTCACGGAAAGCATTATTAGCATGGTAAAGGAGCTGGATTTGGACGGTGTCGATATCGACTGGGAATATCCTGCCTTCGATGCCTGGGGTGCGATTAAGGCACGCCCTGAGGATTCCGTCAACTTTACATCGCTGATGAAAGAATTGAGGGAGCAGTTGAACCGACTTCCGCATGTGCATAAGAAGTACTTGTTAACCTTTGCCGCGGGCACGCAGGACTGGTATTTCGAGAAGGTCGACGTCAAGGAAATAGAGAAATACGTCTCCTACATCAATGTCATGAGCTACGACTTAACAGGAAGATGGTCGGATACGACCGACTATAATGCGAATCTGTACAAAGATGCGAAGGGCAAAGCCAAAGAGAGCGTCCATGACATTATTCAGCGCTACAAGGCTCACGATGTAGACAGCAAAAAGCTGCTGCTAGGCATCCCAGCTTATTCCTATGGATGGGAGAAGGTCAAGAGCGAGCCGGGCAGCAATGGCGCCTTCTCCATCGGCAAGCCTATCGACATCGACAAGATCGATCTGAGCTATAGCACGATCGTAAAGAAATACTTGAATCAGAAGGGGTTCAAGCGTTATTTCGATGAGACGGCTAAGGCCGCTTACTTGTTCAATGGGGATACCTTCATCTCCTATGAAGATGAGGAGGCCTTGAAGGCTAAGATTGCATACATTAAGGAGCATGAACTGGGTGGTGCAATGGTCTGGGAATATTCGCAAGACGCGAAGGATGGAATCGTCAGTTATTTAACGAAGCACTTGAACAAGTAAAGTGAATGAATGAGAATATGCAGACCTCATTGCCGCCACATACAGCGACATGGGGTCTGCTCTAGTTTTGCGATATTCAATTATGCTTTAGGAAGCTTGTTGAGAATGCCTATAATGCACTCCACTGATCTTCATAATTCATAGCAACCCCATTCGCATCCACCTGTAGCCGAGCAGTATATCCGCTATCGATGGAGCGATAGATATAGGTGTTGTCGCCTGTCTTCTCATAGGATTGCAGCAATGGCTGCACCTTGAATTCGGGGAAACAGATCCATGCCGCCATAACCTCGGCACATTGGCCAATCTCGAGCTGCAGACGCCGAATAGGCAGCACATTGGTCGATGGCGTTACACCGATATCAATATCCTTGGCGCCTGTTAGTTCTTCTCGAACTACCCCATTCACTGTCCAGCGATCTTGATGATCCCGCTCCAGCTTGAGCGTTCTTAATTTCTGTTCTTCGTGGTAACACACCACGACTTCCTCAGTTCCCCCCTCTGCATCGCACTTTACTTCGTATTCAACGAAGCAGCGATCCGCATCGGCACAGATTACTTTGCCTTGAATTACCGTTGCAGGCTGCAAAGTAACTGTACAGTACTCGAGGCCTTCGCCTTCAAGCCGTTTCCATATGACATCATATGTCATCATCATGCCTCCCTTTTCCATGTTGTCGCAACTTCCTTGTCCGCCGTATCTATAAATGCGTCCAGCACATATCCATAGATTACCACTTCATTCTACCTTACCTTACGTTAGCACTCCAACTAGAGAATTTGGGCTCACGTCTTGTAGGCGAATACATATGATATGGCATATAAATTCTTGTAAAGGCAGGTTACGAGCAGTGGCTACCAATAACTCTATTGATTTCGCTTCACCGGATGCTCATTTTGCTTATGATGTGAATCAGTCCTTATTCTTTCGCAAAGATGCAAACAACTACATTAACGTTCTGGGCGTATGCCAATTAAATACGCTAGGCAACGCCTCGCTACTGGATATCTATTTAAGCAGCGGCAATACCGTAGAACCCCATATTCATCAGAACGCGAGTGAATTGGTCTATTGTGTAGCAGGAGAAGCACTTGTCAGCCTCATTAATCCGTTCACGAATCAATTATTGAACTATCAAATCAAGCCAGGCCAAGTCGCCAATATCCCACAAGGCTGGTGGCATTATGAGGTTGCGAACCAAGACAATACGCATCTGATTGCAATCTTCGATGCACCTACTCCAGAAGTCATCTTCGGCTCAGACATACTACGCTTGACGCCTCCAGCAGCCTGGGCGCATTCGTATTGCCTTGATGAGGCGAAAGTAAAAGATACATTGGCTCCAATTACAAAGACTGTTGTCATCGGGCCACCGGCAGATTGCCAAGCATGTGAACAGGAAATCGATGATGTGACGCATTCAACATACAGCTATTCCTCTAACACGTTTTCACATCCACACTCCCCTTACTCCCAGTCTCAACACCCTGCTTATTCAGCAAATGGATTTCCTCCCTATTATCCTTTTCAACGAACGTTTTTTTAGAAAAAGATCACGGCGGTGAGCAAATTATAGATTTTCCGCAAACAAAGAAAAATCCCCCGATGGCAATGCATGGGGGATTCCTCTTTCCTATCTATGAAGTTAACCAAATAACCGCGGCGTATTTTGTCTTTATTGAACCGCTTGACGGCGCTCGCGATCCACTTCGGCAATCAGCTCTTCTATTACTTGATCTGGAGTGCGGTGAACGAGCCAGTTCTGGCCGAACATTTGCAGAACCTTAATCGCAGGGAAGTCTCCCCAGAATCCGATAAACCCTTCATTCAAAACCACCTGGTCGATAACATGCTCATTCATCTCGTTGAAGCACTTTTCCAATACCGATTTGGCAAGTGGATCAGCGATCCAGTCATTTAACAGGCTGAATTTATGGAAGGATATCTCTTCCTTGCCAAAGTCACAGAATACGCGCTCTGTCAGGCGAATATCTCGGGAAGAGCTGCCTGCAACAAGCTTGAAATAGCCTGTTTCGGCGACCCAACGATTGTACTTTGTATTGTAGTAAGCGAAGTCCCGCTCTTCCAGCTCGAATACGACTTCCTTCTTCTCATGCGGCTGAAGCTCGATCTTGGCAAAGGCCTTGAGCTCCTTCTCTGGACGCGTCCACTTGCACTCCTCGTCGTGAACATACAATTGGACCACCTCTTTCCCTACTACGGCCCCCGTGTTTTCTACTTGCAGAGACACGGTTACGCGACGATCATGCTGTATAACCTTCATGTCCGAGTAAGCAAAGGTCGTATAGGACAATCCATGGCCGAACGGGAATTGCGGCGCAAGCTCCTTGCGGTCATAGTAGCGGTACCCGACAAACAGTCCTTCACGGTAAAATAGCTTGCCGTTCTCGCCACGAATGCGCATATGGGATGGATTGTCAGACAGCTTCACAGGGAATGTCTCGGACAGCTTGCCGGATGGATTCGTCATGCCGAATAGAATCTCCGCAATCGCACGGCCCGAGCCCTGCCCTGTCAGCCAGGAGTGGAGCACACCCGGTACATGCTGCACCCAAGGGCGCATCGCCATTGCCGTACCGCTGCTCGTCACGACAATGCATCGCGGCTGCGCAGCCGCTACCGCCTGAATTAGCTTCACCTGATGCTCGGGAAGATCGATGCTGTCTAGGTCATGCATTTCGGACTCCGCATATTCGGGTTGTCCGACGAATAGAATCGCTAGATCAGACTTCGCTGCAAGCACTGCGCTCTCTTCGATCATGGCCTCATCAATTCGCTCATCCTTCGGGTAGCCTTCCGCATAGCTGAATTGTACAGACTCGCCAGCAATCTTCTGCAACTCTTCCCATGGGATGTCGACACACGTTGGCGTCACTTCGGCACTCCCCGCGCCTTGAATTCTCGGCTTCTTCGCGAATGTACCGATTACGGCAATAGATTGGGCCTTAGCAGGGTCAATCGGCAGAATGCCGTTATCATTTTTGAGCAGTACAATGCTCTCAGCCGCTGCTTTTCTCGCCAGCTCGTGATAATCAATTGCAGCCGTATTCGACTCCCCTTCATTGGCCGTTACCTGTTCTACCAATGTAAGAATGCGCCGCACGCTCTTATTCAGCTGCTCCTCCAACAAAGTACCATTCTGAACAGCCTCCACAATCGCAGCTGCATTGTAATGCGCAGGTCCAGGCATTTCAATATCAAGTCCTGCCTTGAGACCGCGAATACGATCGTTGACCGCCGTCCAGTCCGACAATACGACGCCTTCATAGCCCCATTCTTTGCGCAAAATGTCATCAAGCAGATGCTCATTCTCGCTCGTATAGGAGCCGTTAAGCAGGTTGTAAGAGCACATAATTGTCCATGGATCGGACTTCTTAATAATCCGCTCGAACGCACTTAGGTAAATCTCGCGCAGAGTACGCTCATCGACCTCCGAGCTTGTCACCATCTTC
>NZ_JMDX01000164.1:0-13825 GCF_000935845.1 Paenibacillus sp. E194 | reverse complement strand
ATCTGCAAATGTGGACTCATCAACTTCAAATGAGGTCACGATTGAGAATACAAATGAGATTGCCGTGTCTATCGCTCAGCAGTTGTCCTCTTCACTATCGCAGCAGCTAGCTACAACATTTGCGTCGTTTCAGTCCCAGAGCATGTCTGCCTTGGTGCAGGTCAGCACAACGATAAATGGAAAGTCAGGGAAAAAGGCAGAGGACAAATCGAAGTCCATAATGGATTATATTCGCTCCGGTCAAGATTTTCTCTACAACCTGAATGATGAGGTAACGAAGATTCGGGATGCGAAAGAAAACGGGAAACTCGTAAAGGAATTTTTTTCAGGGAGAAAAGGCCGGAAAAGATGGAGATTCGAAGTGTTGCTGTAATGGAGGTTCTGGCGGAACCGACGGTGGAGAAGGCAGCGACATGTCGGTTACAGATGATACTTCCGATGAGAAGAAGGAAGAACGAAAAAGGATAAAGGTAAAAACAAAAGATTAGGTCAAGCGAAGTATGGCAAAAGACGTGCAAATAAAACAATAAGTAGATCAAAGAGTAAGAACTTCAAAAGAACGACGTACAAGAAGAAAAATGATTTTAAAGAACTGGGGAGGGCAGCTCAAGGTCAGAATAGAGATGCTGGAAGTTCTCCTAATAAAGATCTTGGACAAGCGGTGAATACTGGACAGAAGTCCTCCTCAGCCGCTGGCCCCAATACCCAGCAGGATCTTGGCAAGGCTGCCTCGGGTACGAGTGGGCAAGGACAAGGCACACCGCAGAATAGCTCTAAAGCAGGCAGCGGTAAATCCGGCACAGGATATGGTCAAAAATCCAGGGGCGGAATGTTGGGGAAAGCGAAAAAGTTTGGAAAGTGGGGGCTATTTGGGGCGGCGGTCGGCAGCATATCGATGAGGCTGTTCGGAGGAGAGAAGAAAGAAGAGGAAGAGGGGAATTCAGACTCTACAACCGTCCAGACAACAGCAGTTCTTCAGTCAACAGCTGAGACTATCCAATCTGTGCAATCTGCAGTGGAACCAATGGCCGATGCTGCAAAGGCCGCATCGACTGCATCTGATGTAAGTAAGGCGGCATCTGCAACGAAAAAGGTTGGCTGGCTTGGAAAATTGATAAAAGGAGCCCGCACAGTAAGCAAGGCGACGAGGTTCCTGCGATGGAATCCAGCTGGATTTATTGGCGGCCTTGCTGTCGATGCAGGTTTATGGGCAGCAGAAAAGCTTTTTCTCCCGAAGGAAGAAGAGGAGAAAGCAAAGGAAGAGGAAGAAGAGAAGCAAGTTAGGCCGATGGTGAGATCCAACATATTCGCAAAAAATCGTGCGCTAGCAGCTTCGAAGGTGTCTTCGAGTGTACAAGCTTATTCTGCAAATAGTAGCAGCATGCAAACATTAGCAGGTTCCGTACCATCTGGAGCGGGTACAACTGATCCTATAATGCCAACATCTCAAACGCCTAATATGCCTAGAGTTGGTGGAGCAGCCGGCAACATGGAAGTCAGCGCGAACAGCAATGTGACGATGAACCTGAACGTGAATGGTTATATCGATAACCGCATGATTGAAGAGATCAAACGAATCGCTCGTGAACAATATGACGCCTCGTTCCGCGCGTTCGAGCGCAGCATTGCAGACAAGCTGCCGAAGCCAAAGCCTCTCCCGAGACCTCAGGTGGCGGAAGGAGGCATGATGTCCTATTAATACGCGAAAAAGCAAATTAGGCGGCGTGGAACTGTTCGTCATTTCAGAGGAACCGGAATACTCAGTGCAGGTGAGCAGTCACAATGTGGAAAAGGGCGGCACGATTACGGATCATATCCAGAGGGATACTGCAAGTCTTCATCTGGAAGGGTTGTTGATCGGGCCACAGGCATCTAATTACAAGCAGCGTCTGGTGAAGGCAATGAACGAGGGCAAGCTGCTCCAATACACAGGACGCAATATGATGCTGAACTGTGTTATCACCAGCTTGCGAACTGCGCATGATAGTTCGATCGCCAACGGCATGACCTTTACCATGTCATTGAAGCAGGTTAACATTGTCCAGCCAGCCTACAGCAAACTGCCACCGAAGAAGAAGGCAGCTGTGAAGCCGAAGAGTCGCTCAGGCAAGCGAAATACTTCGTATCGTCCAAAACCGGAGTCTCATACAGTGCGGAATGGACAATCGTTGTGGGATATCTCAACTTATCACAAGGTTAGCGCTACGATTGTTAAAGTGGCCAACAGTATTATCAATCCGGCAATCCCATTAATAGAAGGTACCAAGCTTTTACTCGGTTACATCAATAAGAAGAAAAAAGGCAGCAGGCCTTCAGGTGGTGGAGGCAAGCAATACATGCAGGATCGGTAAGGCAAGGAAGCTTCAGAAAGGAGGAGAAGGATGGCGATCATCGGGATCGACAAAGATCTTGTTCCTTACTCATTTGATATGGATTTGGGCGATCGAACCTATACGTTCGAAGTACGCTACAACTTTACCCATGATTATTTTACCGTGGATTTATCGGAAGGGGATACTCCATTGGCGCTAGGCGTAAAGTTGGTATGGGGAATGCCGCTGTTCGTCAGCATGGAGACGCGGGAGTTCCCGCTTGAGCTCATCGTCCCGTATGGGGATAATCCGGAAGAACAGATTACGTGGGATACACTTGGGCAGTCTGTTCACCTGCATTTGGGGGATGACGATGGAATACTTATTTAATCGCGGGTGCGAGATTTTGATTGGTGGTTATCGTTTCAACTACGGTGATCTGACAATGAATGTTCACGTAGATTTTGATGATAACAATGAACCGAATGAATCCACCGTAGAGCTGTACAATTTGTCCAAGCATACGCTGGCGAACATTCGCACGGGGATGCGAGTCATTGTCAATGCGGGTTACGGCAAGGATCTCGGCACTGTGCTTCAGGGCAATATTGTAGAGGTGCGAACGAAGCGGGAGCAGATGGATCGGGTGACGACGATTCAAGTGAAGGACGATTTGACAGTTTCCTTATATGAAATGGCACATACGTATCGGCCGGGCACGAAGGCTAGCGAAATTATTCATGATCTGTTAAGTCGGGCGCAAATTCCGCATGGAGCCGTGCAGCTCGGTTCTAATCATGCTTATATGAAGGGATTCGTTGCGAAAGGCGATCCAGTTGCGTCGATACGCCGGGCAGCTCGTGAATGCAATACGGAAGTATTTACTCGGCAAGGCAAGCTATATTTCAAGCCTCTTGCTGGAGCCGGATTAGAGGTAACAGGCATCGTTCGCTTATCCGCTGACAGCGGGTTAATTGACAGCCCTCAATCGTATGAGGAGGACAAGGTTAAGGGTGTGCGCGTGACGTCCCTCTTGAATTATCGGCTGCATGCAGATGCACAGCTTCGATTGGTCAGTGAGGATTTTGACGGTGTGTATCGGGTGAAGCGAGGCAAGCATACCATTTCGATGGATCAATTTGTGACGGAAGTGGATTTGGTTAAGATTTAACCTTTCATTGCATTTGCAAAAGGAGTAAGGGCGATAAGCGTGAGTGTGCCCAGAAATTCAATGCAATGATAATGCGATTAAGCGACAAGGAGGTGACGCTATGGGCGCAAATCGAGCGGTCAGTGCACTGGAAGCCTGGATGGATCATAGAATCTCGGGAACAGCAGGAGCACAGTTGGGTACGATTGTGAGCATGGGAGCGGGCACGGCTGATGTGGAGCTGGAAGGCGAGGCTGGACTTATTCGATATCAGCTGCCGATTTTAGAGCAGGCACAAGACATCGTGATCGAAAGTGGGAGCCGTGTACTGGTTGTATTTACAGAGGCCAGCAAAGGTGGCGGCGTCATTGTCGGAAAGGTGGCTGGAGGATGAGGACGTGGGCGCTTCAAGACGGAGATCTTCAATTATCAGATGGACAAATTGCTTGGATCGATGGGCGTGAGGAATTAACGCAAGCGGTTCGCATTCGGTTAGGTACTCGCTTGGGCGAGTATTTTTTTGCGCCGGATATGGGCTTGGATCATGAGCGAATGGTTGGCAAGCAGGTAGATGAGGATACCATTCGTGAGGCGATTATGCGCTGCCTCATGGATGAACCGCGCATTCAATCGGTCGAGGATGTAGAAGTGACAAGAGACAAGCACTCGCGTACAGCTCAAGTACGCCTAGTCATGACAAGCTCTGAAGGAGAGGAGGTTGAGCTTATCTATGCTGACGGCAGCGGGATTGAAGCGTAAAACCTATCACGAAATTTATGAAGAAATGGTTGAGGATTTAGGCAAGCAGCTCGGACAGGACATCAATACCTCGGAGACATCGCCACTTGGCATGATGATGCAGCTCTTTGCATGGCACTTGTCTGTGCTGTGGGAGGATGTCGAGCAGGTATACCACGAGTCATACATTCAATATGCAACAGGAGTGCAGCTTGATGCATTGGCCGTATTTTATGGGTTGCGTCGCAAGCTGGAGCAGGCGGCCTACGGAAAGATCAAGGTGACAGGTACTCCGAAGTTTATCGTTCCAGCAGGACTACAAGTTGGTACGAAATCAGGTGTGTGGTTCATGACGGTGGATGATTGCGTACTGGATGATTCGGGCAAGGGAGAAGTTGCTGTGGTAGCAACTGTACCGGGCATTATCGGCAACGTGCCTGCCGACTCCATTACAGAAATGCTTACTTCCGTGAAGGAAATTACGAGCATTACGAACCCGGCTAGTATGGCAGAGGGTCGTGAACGGGAAAATGATGTCGAGTTCCGCGACCGTTTGCGTGCTGCGCGGGATGGCAGTCATGCGGCAACCGTGGACGCAATTGTATCTGCCTTGCTGCAAATTCCAGATGTAAAATCAGCGGCTGTACGTGTGAACGATACGATGCAGACGAACGAAGAAGGCATTCCAGCGAAGTCGATTCGTACGTACGTGTATGGTGGTCAGGGAGAGCGGATTGCGCAGACCATTTTTGAGAAAAAAGCAGCGGGAATTGGAACAGACGGAACAAAAACCGTAAAGGTTCGCGATGTCAGCGGAGGCGAGCATGATGTGCGCTTTAGCCGCATGAAGCTGCTTGATGCTCATATTGAGGCAGAAGTGAAGGCAACTTCGTCGTTTTCTTCTCGTGGGAAGGAGGACATCGTCACGGCGATTGCACAGTATATTGGCGGCGTCGGCGCGGATCAGCAAGACTACACAGGACTTCCGCAGGGATCTCGTATCGTGTACAGTCGTTTGCTGGCGTCCATTCAGAATGTGGCTGGCGTCGAGGAAGTGCTCGAGCTGAAGGTGAAGCTTGGTGATGGCGAATTCGTCAGCGGCAACGTGAACATTCCGCTATATGAAGTGGCTCGTGTGGCACCTGAGCGGATAAAGGTGGCGGTGACCTATGTTTAAGCTGCCAGAGGTAATGGAACTGCTGCCGGATGTCATCGCGAAGGAAGGCAGCTGCTTCGCTCAGCTTGTGAATGTATGGCTGAAGCAGATGAACGAGTTAAGCAGTACGATTCAGCGAATATCGGAATGGAAAAGCATTGAAAAGGCAGAAGGAGCCGCACTGGATGAAATCGGCGGCAATCTGGGGCAAGCGCGTGGTCAAGCGACCGATGAGGTTTACCGTTTGCTTCTGCGCTCTAAGCTGGCTCGCATGAATTCTAGCGGCAGCTTGGATTCCGTCATCGAGGTGCTCGCACTTGCTCTTCGAGCAGCACCGGACGAGTTCCGCATCGCGGAGCAGTACGATGACCCGATTCAACCGGAGCCGGCGGCGATTCAGGTCACCGAGGTACCGTACGAGAAATTGAATGGCGTTGGGCTAAGCCCTTCGCAATTCGTTTCTCTTGTTGAGAGCCTCGTCGCGGCTGGCGTCCGCGTGACGCAGGTCGGCCTGACGGGCTCGTTCGAGCTGGCGTCTGCCTACGATGCGCTCGAACAATCCGAGCACGGTCTTGCCGATGAGGCCATGAACGTAGGCGGTACGTTGGGCGATTTTTATGTCCCGGGCAATGATTATGTGCTGCCTGTGTAGAGAAATAGTTCGATAGAGTAGAAGGATTACGAATGATAAATGAGGTGACGATACATGGCATTCGAAAAAGATCTTCCACAATGGAAGGAAAAAGGGGTAAAACCCCCGCAAAGCAAACTCGACGAAGGCTGGAAAGTCCAAGATAAGCCTCCCGCTGCTTGGTTGAACTGGCAAATGAATAAGACGTACGAAGCCTTGAAGGAAGTGCAGGAAAAGGCAGCGGAAAAGACAGATGTAACCAAGACACTGAAAGATGCAAAGGATTACACGGATCAGAAGGTAAAGGACATTGATCTTTCAAAGATCACACCGGAAAGTATTGGCGCCCTTCCGATTGCAGGAGGAACGGTTAGAGGTAATTTAGGTCTGCAAGGCTCGAACGGGGCACTACAGTTTCAGAGTGGTACCGGGGACAATGCTACTTACGAAACTTATAACAACGCTATACAAGCTCATTGGGGCTTAGCAATGAAAACCTATGACGGCACAGTCACTGGATTATGGGATTCTCGCATGGGTAGGTGGGTTACCAAAGGCGGACACGTCGTTCAAAACAACAGTGGGGTTCAGTGGAGCGTTGATACTAATGGTGAGCAGTCCATGAACGGAAACCTCTACGCAAATAAGCAAATACATGCAGCAGGGAGAGTATGGGTCGGGAAAACTACACAGTTCGGAAATGAAGCTAGTTGTACTCTTACCTTAGGTGATACAGACACAGGACTGAATTGGGTTGGAGATGGACAGTTCGATATTATGTCTAACGCCCAAGCTGCTGCAAAAGTGAATGGTGGTCAAATGAGCTTCCGCATGGCTGATGGTTCGTATAAAACAGCTAATGACCTTTTTCAATCTGGAGTTAATGCCAAACAAGGCACAGTGGATGCCCTTAACTCCAAGTCGGTAGCGGCATCCACCAATGATGACTGGCCTACTTTAAATGGTAAGATCAGAACACTGCATGGAAGACATGATGGTAGTTTAACCATGAAAGGATCTGCAGGCGGCGGGGGAAATCCCGAAGCAGGCTATCAGTACGTTCCAATAACCACTGTGCCAGCAGGAGCTACCCAGATTATACTCAACGCGATATCAACAGATACTTGGAGCGGCAACTGTATTACCATTCCAATGACAGACAGCTATTCTATTAAAATAAGACTTGAATTAGTTGATATAACTGGAAAAGCTGTAACCATCGCAGAGACTTCTGGCAGTTCTTACGGTATTGGACGAGTATATTTCCAGAGCATTACTTATTCTCCAAACAGTGGCGAATTATATTTCAATGCGGGTTATCGAAGTAATGGAGAGACATCTGGATTCAACTTTGGCCGTAAAGATGTAGGCACACTGAATAATAGTGGGGCTATGTCTATTAGAATGGTCTATTTCTCTCCTACACAAGTTTTTTGATTATGACCTCAATATGTCACTCACAACTTATCTATAAGGTTTACAAATTAAGGACGAGCGCCATGCCGTATAGGTGGCACTTTTATCATGCCCTCACAACTGCGTGGGGGCTATTTCTATTTCAAAGGGGGATTTATATGGATCGCTTTATTGAATTTGTGGGACAACTCGTAGGAGACTACGGCACAAAGCAAGTAGCTGCAGCTGGTGGTTTTGGTGTTGTTGGTGCATACCTGTTCGGTGGCTGGCCGCTGCTGCTGCAGGTGCTTCTGATTATGACGGTGGCTGACTTCGTAACCGGCATTATGGCAGCCGGTACCGAAGGCAAGCTGCGGAGCAGTGTTGGGCTCATCGGCATTGCACGCAAAGTGTTTATTTTCGTAATTGTGTCGATCGCGCATCAGGTGGATGTGGTGCTTGGAGGGCAGCATCTACTCCGAGATGCGACGGTCTTCTTTTATATGGCGAACGAATTGTTGTCGATCATTGAAAATGGCGGGCGTCTAGGCGTGCCGCTACCGCCGGTTATTAAGCAAGCGGTGGAAGTGTTGAAGGGAAAAGGGGGAATTCATGATGAGCATCGACATTAAGCAGCGCTTAATTCCAGATGGAATGGCGAACAAGCCGAACCTTGCCATGAAGCCGATGTATCTTACCGTTCACAATACGGACAATACGGATGCGGGGGCGACAGCAGAAGCACATTCGAGGTATTTGTTGAACGGCAGTGGTGGGGCGAAGAAGAGCTGGCATTACACGGTAGACGATAAGAGTGTGTATCAGCATTTGCGAGATAATGAACAGGGGTGGCATGCCGGGGATGGGACAGGCCCTGGCAACGCGTTGTCTATTGGCGTTGAAGTATGTATGTACGCAGGGATCGACGAGCAGGCCGCATGGCGCAATGCTGCTGAACTGCTCGCTATCTTGTCGTGCAAGCATGGCATTTCACTGGAACGCATCATGCCGCACAAACATTGGAGCGGGAAGGCTTGTCCATCCCGACTGCTGCCCCATTGGCAGCAATTTATGGACATGGTGGTGCAGGCTAAGGAAGCGATGTCAGGCGACACTAGTGATACGAAGCCGCCATCGCCCAATCCGACTACCGAACAGCAGCTGCGTGCTGAGCGAGTGAAGGTACTCTGGGAAGGTGCACCCGAAGGAAGTTCGCAAGGTTACTTAATTGACAACAAAGTCTATATCCCGGTACGCGATGTTGCGGAACGACGCGGAATGAGCGTGCAATGGGAAGCGGTGAAGAGGCAAGTTGTCGTTCGCGAAAATAGCAAGTGAAGTAGGAGATAATGGCTGTATAACCGATTCGTGGCCAAGCTCGATTCAATTTTCAGAATGGGGAAGCGAAACTTGTTGTGTTGTGTAGCATACAGACACCGCACCCCTCAAAACTTTATCCCCTGTTCACGCTCTTCTCACAACCAAGAATACTTTCCCACCTGACTGCACAATCTAACATAATGTGACATTGTTGCCGCCGAACAACTTTTCTTAGTGGACTCAACTTTCCTTGCCGGTTCCAACAGGTTGTTGCCGGTTCAATTGTTGTAAGGAGGGGCAACACTGTTTCTGTAGACCCACACGGGATCGGTGAGGTAAGATAGGATTCCGGGTTGGAACGGCATATTCCATAATATGCCTGGTAATAAGGAGTCGGGGAGGGGTCAGCGTGAGCGCGGACATATATGCAGATATGAAACAAGGGGAAAAAGGAGCATGGATCAGCATTGCTGCCTATATCGCCCTATCCGCATTCAAGCTAGCTATCGGCTTATTCTACCAATCGAAGGCGCTGCAAGCAGACGGATGGAATAACTTGACGGATATCGTCGCATCGCTTGCTGTACTTA
This sequence comes from Paenibacillus sp. E194, assembly GCF_000935845.1. Classification (NCBI taxonomy): domain Bacteria; kingdom Bacillati; phylum Bacillota; class Bacilli; order Caryophanales; family Paenibacillaceae; genus Paenibacillus; species Paenibacillus sp. E194. The sequence goes on along the minus strand of NZ_JMDX01000164.1, from coordinate 4,533 downwards.
TCGGACTGCGAATTTCGCAGAAGCCGCCGGATCATGACCATCCTTACGGTCATTTGCGGGCGGAGACAATCGCTGCTCTAATTGCTTCCTTTATTATGGCGACAGTTGGGATTCAAGTGATCATATCTACGGTGCAATCTTTGTTCCATGGCGAGTCGACAACACCGAATCCGCTTACGGGTTGGGTGGCGATTGGCTGTGCGATCGTGATGTACGCGGTGTACGTATATAATAAGCGGCTGGCAGAGCGCATCCGCAATCAGGCGCTTATGGCGGCAGCACAGGATAACCGGTCAGATGCATTTGTAAGTATTGGCGCAGCAGTTGGTATTTTCGGTGCTCAGCTTGGCATTAGCTGGCTCGATCCGCTTGCCGCCTTAACGGTAGGCTTCATTATATGCAAGACTGCATGGGATATTTTCCGAGAAGCAACCCATACATTGACGGACGGATTCGATGAAGCGCAGCTGGATCGCCTGCGCAAGACGGTAGAGAGTACAGAAGGCGTGCGCAAGATTAAGGAAGTGAAGGCGCGCCTGCATGGAAGTCTGGTTCTCGTTGATGTGGTTGTACAGGTTGATCCGAAGCTAAGCCTCATTGAAGGACATCATATTTGTGACGATATTGAGCAGCGCATGAAGCGCAAGCATAATATTACTCATGTACATGTGCATGTCGAGCCAATGGATACAGATACAAGCAAAACAATTCATCAGCAATTGGTGTAATGTATCATAGAACGCGACCAGCGTGCCCGCGAGTGACGGCAACATCCGTCCTCAGGGCACGTTTTTTTGTATTTCTAGTAAAACGGACAGCCGGAGCAGATCACACAAATGAGCTTCGAAAGAGTAGTGTTGGGGACGGAGGAAATTGTTTGAATATGGTATACAACCCATGTATCAACCAATTTGTAGGCACAAAGGCCTAAAGAAAAGGTTACAATTTTGTCTTTTTTAAGAGGATAGGCCGATAGAAACCGACGAAGAAGACTCTATATAATTAGGCGTAGGGGAAATGGGATGTCATTACAAATATAGAATAAGAACTTAATAATAGAAACAATTGACATCTTGTTCATATGAACATCAACTCAACATTCGGCTCATGATTACAGTAACTAAGCAACTTAGAGGAGGATTTTCTATGAAGAAGAAATTACTGTTAGGCATAATGATGTTCACAATGGCAGGGCAGATGATATTGCCGTCATTGCATGCGGCACCTGCAGCAACTAGCAATGTACAAGCTGCATCCACAGCGAGTTCCGCACAAAATCGCGGAGAAATTGTTCAATCCGTCAATTTGAGAACGAAGCCGAGTACTTCATCCTCAATCATCCGATTGGTGAAGACAGGCGAATCCGTTACGATATTGGACAAGCCCAACAGCAGTTGGTACAAAGTGAAGGATGCCAAAGGCAACACGGGCTATGTAAGCTCTCAGAGCAAATACATACGAGTAGGGAATGCATCGGGTTCGAATAGCTCGGGAAATTCAAACAGCAGCAATGGTTCCTCAACAACTTCCTCCAGCAAGGCTGCGAAGATGGACAAAATGGAGAAAGTAGCGAAGAAATACATGGGCACGCCTTATGAATTTGGATCGAATCGAAATACAACCAAAACATTTGATTGCTCCGACTTTGTACGCCAAGTCTATAAGGAAGCATTAGGAATCGTACTGCCGGCAGACTCTCGCAAGCAAGGCACTTATATTAAGGATAAAGGCGGCGTGAAGAAAAGTATCAGCCAACTGCAGCGTGGAGACTTGATGTTCTTCATGTCCTATAAAGGATCGAGTGCATCCAGTTATAAAAATGTGAATAAATCAAAAGAGCGAATTACACATGTCGGCATTTACTTGGGCAATGGCAAAATCATTCATACGTATTCCAAAGCTTCGGGCGGCGTGCGGATCGACACGGTGAGCAACACTAGCTGGGAACATCGTTTCCTATATGGAGGAAGCGTAGTGAAATAGAAGGTTCATCAAGCATGCTGCATGCGAACGCGTCAAAAAGGGCTATCTATTCAACAGCGAAAGCTGTTGGGTAGATAGCCCTTAGTTTTGCGTAGAAAGAGGGATTCGATCGTGCTGATGCATGTTCCGTCCCACATCCATTAAAATGGAACACGGCGGTTCCTAGTTATTGATATTTTGGAGGCCCTTGTTGTTCATCGATCTTCGGTCTTGTACGATATTTCTTCGTCTTCGCCATGGCAACTGCAGCCCATGAGCTAAGCAAGCTTAAAGGAAGCAGTAGAGCAGTAGTTGTGTAGCGTACAATATTATCCTGATAGAGAACATAGGCAATGACAAGCACCATAAGTGGGGCGTAATCGACATACCGCACCATTCGATGTCTGATGCCTAAGCGGTTCTCAACGATACCGAAGCAGAAGAACCCGGCAATAATGATGGCAGCGAATAGGAACGCTCCTGTAATCCAGCCGAGTGCTCTCATGAGAAGAGCAAGCGTGATAAGGACGTATCCGACGAAGCCTACTCCAGTAAACAGCATGTTTGCAATCAACTCCTTGGCTAAGATCCTAATCGTAGATGATTATTTCAGCAATTGCAACACGGTTCGGGCACAGGCCTCAGGATCCGTCATAGCAAGAGTGCCAAGCTGCCGCTTCTCGCGCAGCCGGTCATAGTGGTGCTGTAATTCGTTGAACCAACGTGCAATGGTATCCGAGGATTCAATCTTCTCACCCATACCATGCTCCATGAAATATTCACAGTTCTCTTCCTCTTGTCCAGGGATCGGATCATAGAAGAGCATAGGGATGCCCTTCATCATTCCTTCTGTACAAGTCATTCCCCCAGGCTTCGTTACCAGTAAATCAGAAGCATCCATCAGACGCGACACCTCTTGCGTGTAGCCGAATATATGTATGTTCGGATGATGGAACAATGGATCCTGTTCCATCCGAGCGATTGCCTTCTGATTGCTGCCCATGCAGAATAGAAGCTGGACATGTTCGCGCCATGTCGTCATGTACTGGAGCAAATCCTCATTCAGCGACAATCCCCAGCCGCCGCCCATAATCATGACGGTCGGAAGCGGACGCAATCCAAGCTCCTGCTGCGCTTCCGATTGAGGACAGCGCTCCCAGAACTTCGGATGAACAGGAATGCCAGTAACAACAATGCGGCTATCATCAATCCCGCGTTCCAGGAGCTTGTTCCGTACTTCTGGCGCGGAGACGAGGTATTTTGTGACTTCTGGGTTCATCCACGTACCATGCGCATCGTAGTCCGTAATCAATGTATATAAAGGAAGATGAAGACCAGAGCGCTTCAGGCGCGATACGATGATATTCGGAAATGGATGAGTGCACACAATCGCATCAGGACGCAATTGATCGAGCACATGAGAAGCTTGTGTGTAGAAAATGCGATGCAATGCGAGCTGTGTGATGCGGTTCAGCGATTTTTTATATTTTTTTCGATACAAGAGTCCAACCAGCTTCGGCTGTGAGCTTACCGTCTTCCGATAAGCAGCGAAGATTAGCGGCCCGACCGTCGGATTCAAGAACTTGCCCAACTCGATGACGCGTGTTTGGACATCGGGCTCTAGCTGGCGCAGTCCGACTGATAGGGCATAGGCTGCTTGCGTATGGCCTGTACCGAATCCTTCAGATAGAAGGATGATTCTCTTTTTTCGCATGTTCTCACCCACATTCCATTATAACCTGAAAGTTGAAAGGAAGCATCAGCCATTTACGACGAAACTGAGCGGTCATTTTCCTTGGTTTAGTTGAAATTCGCAGGCAGGTATGATAAGGTTCTGGTAACGGCATATGACCATAATTTCTAATTGGTCATTCAGTCAAATGTGCGCCGGGAGAAAGGAGGCGGGGGATGTGACCGTAGACCGTCGAAAACAAATCGTGGAAGCGGCAGCGCAATCCTTTGCTCTATTCGGGTACAAAGCGACGACGATGGATCAAGTAGCGAAGATTGCCAAGGTAGGCAAAGGAACGATATATACGTTCTTTACGAACAAAGAGGAGCTGTTCGATGAGATTTTGCAGCAGCTCATTCACGAGATGAAAGAGATCGCGGATCGGGAAATCGCCGAGGATAGACCGTTTATTGATAAGCTGTATCGTGTGTTGGATCGTGTACTGGAATATAGAAGCCGCCACGAGCTGGCATTGAAGCTGTCCCAGGAGCTGCGCGACTTCGGAACGCCGATGGCGAAGGAAGCGCTGGCTAAGATGGAACAGGAACTGCTTGAGTACATAGAGCGCGAAGTGCGTGTGGCTATGGAACGTGGAGAAGTGAAGCAAGGTGACCCGAAGGTCGTCAGCTTCGTCATGCTTCAATTGTACAAAGCGCTTACGACCGAATGGAACAAGCTGAATGCTCCGCTCGATAAGGAAGCGATTAAGGATTATTTTCGCCTTCATTTTATGGAAGGGTTAATGATTCGCCAGCCATAAGGAAGTCAGAACGGATGTTGATAAAAAAAATGAGAAGCACCCTTCAAACAGGAGCGCGTGTGGTCTAAGACCCCATTTA
>NZ_JMDX01000163.1:0-13878 GCF_000935845.1 Paenibacillus sp. E194 | reverse complement strand
GGATTCTTGCACCTACGGACAAGCACGGAGTGAAGCATCCCGAACTTGCGCCCGATGTCGTGAATAATTCATGGGGGAACGTACCTGCTGGCAAGAATGAGTTCTTCCAAGATATCGTGAAGGCATGGATCGCAGCAGATATATTCCCTGCATTCTCAGCAGGGAATACGCAGCCTCCGGAGAACAATGGCGGACCAGGCTCTATTGCAGCACCGGGCAATTACCCTGAATCATTCGCCACAGGTGCTGTTGACATGAACAACAAGCTGGCAGATTTCTCGTTGCAAGGACCGACGCCTTATGGACAAATGAAGCCGGAAGTATCTGCTCCTGGTGTACATATTCGTTCAGCGGTACCAGGCGGACAATATGCGCTCATGAACGGCACCTCGATGGCAAGTCCGCATACAGCAGGCGTGGCTGCACTGATTAAGCAGGCAAATCGCAGCTTAAAGGTGAAGGATATAGCGGAAATAGTAACGACCACAACGGACGCATTAACCGACGATGAATTCCCGCAATCGCCGAATAATGGCTATGGCTCAGGCCTTATTAATGCACTCAATGCCGTATCAACCCAGAACAAAGGGCTGGGCAAGGTTGTTGGTCAGGTGACGATCGATGGGTTGAATGCGGGAACTCCGACAGTTGAACATGAACCTATTGCTTTGACGTTCAATATATTGGACAAGGACATATTTGCACGTGTGAAGGACGATGTCAGTGTGACGGATGTGAACCTATATGTCCGTGAGAAGGGAACAACCGGCTGGAGTAAGCACACACTGCTTCGAACTTCCGGAAGTCATATGAATGGCATGTATGAGGGAGCTATCCCCGTTCAAGAGCTGTCGTTGAATGGTATTGAATATTATATAGAAGCAGTAAATTTCGCAGGCAGTTCGTCCAAGACAGACATCTATCCCGTAACGGTATCGAAGGGAGTCAAGGTTGGCTATACGCAAGATTTCGAAACCTCGATAGAAGGATTTGGATTCGGAGATGCATCCGGAGTATGGCAATGGGGCGTTCCAACAAGCGGCCCGAAAAAAGCATTCTCCGGCACCAAAGTAATGGCAACCGTTCTGGATGGCAATTACCCGAATGGAACTAACAGTTATGTTGAAATGCCGGTGATTGACTTGACGGATACGAAACACGCCGTTTTATCCTTTGCTCATTGGTATAAGCTCGGCGATTGGTGGAGCGCTTCCTTTGATCGGGCAGAAGTGTATATCGGCAGCAAGAAATCGAACTTCACGTTCGAACGGGTAAAAACCTTTACGATGCGCAACACCACGTGGACAACCGAATATATCGACTTGTCCCCATATGCAGGGGATCAAATCTACGTTGTATTCAATTTACGAGGAGACTTTGGCAGTGACGAGGGCTGGTACATCGATGATATTAAAATCCAAGCTCCTGATTCGACAATTCCGCTTCCCCCTAAAATAAAGACTAGGAGCAACGCACCAGGCAAAGTCATTCTTGATTTTGACAAGGCGCCTTCGGGGACATTGAAGGAATATGTCATTTATCGTACGAAGGATTTGAGTGGGAATTGGGACGAGATTGGCACAAGCTCTGGCTATAACTTTGCCGATCTGCCTGCCCCTCAGAAGGGGACGTATTATTACAAGGTAAAGGCGCGAACTGTCAGTCATACGATGAGTTCAGATTCGGATATTGTATCTTGGACATTTACGGGTGGCAGTGAAATCTTCAGTGATGATTTCGAAGGCAATAATAAGGGCTGGACTGTTGAAGGAAAAGGAAACGAATGGGAGCATGGTGTTCCACATCCGACTCGTGGGCCGCAAAAGGCAGTTTCGGGCAAGAATGTATGGGGCACGAACTTGAATGGCCCTTACGGCGGCGATTTGAATGAGAGCCTGGTATCGCCTGAAATCGATTTAACACAGGTGAAGCATGCGACGTTGTATTTCCAACAATGGTACGATATTGATGATGGAGATAAGGCAACAGTTGAGATAAGCAAGGATCAGGGAGCGACATGGAAGCCGCTCGCTGTATATCCGAAGCAGGGATATGATACGAATCATCCACACAGATTCTGGTATTTGGAAGAGCTTGGACTTGATACTTACATGGGAGAGAAGATCAAAGTGCGCTTCCGATTCGAGAGCAAGCAGCCATCGATCCAGTTCGGTTGGTACATTGATGATGTGGAGGTTAGGGAGACCCCTCCGGTGATGACAAGACCGAAGACATCTTCTACTCAGGCGGCTGCTGGACAAGCAGGGAAAGCAAATGATGATACGCAGGGAGCAAGGAATGAACTCTTTACCTTAGAAATGTTGAAATCAGCGAAGCGTGATCATGCCGCGAAGTCGGATGAGCAACTGCAGACCGTGATGCAGCAGTCAAATACGGGCCGGATGCCGATAATGGCGGACATCAGCATCTTGCAATCGCAGCGGGCAACACGCTCTGATGCAGGAACCGGAGGCTATACACTGAAGCATCCGCCTGGTACATATACGCTGCAAGTGGAGGCTTATGGTTATAAGACGGAGCAGCGACCGATTGTCATCGAGCAAAATCAAGATACGGTGATGGATGTTCATTTACAGCCATTAGCGAAAGGCAAGGTTACCGGTAAGATAACGGATCGTGCAACAGGGTTGCCGGTGAAGCATGCGACAATCAGATTATTAAATGATGTTCGTGTTGAACCAGTTGAAACAAATGAAGAGGGACAATTTGAACTCGAAGCCTACGAAGGCGACTATCAACTATCGGTATCCGCATTGAACTACTTATCGGTTCAAGACAACATTAAGCTCACAGGTAACGATACAACTCACGTTTCATATATGCTACATAGCTTCCAAGGAGCAGCAGATGAAATCTATTACGATGATGGCGTAGCTGATAATGCCAAGGCATTCTTTGTATCTGGAAATGGGTTTGCAGTTCGTATGACAACGGACGGCCCCGCACAAGTAACAGGTGCAAGATTCTTCTTCTGGGATCAAGGCTGGCCGAATCCTGGCGGGGAGAAATTCAAATATGCCATCTATGATGCCAGCGGCCCTGATGGCCTTCCAGGCAAGATGGTGGCCGGTCCGTATGAAAGCAAGGCAATGCTGGATGGTTCGTGGACAGATGTAACGATACCGAATCCGATTATTGTTAACGGTGATTTCTATGTTGCCTACATTCAGGACGGTGTCATGCCGAATGTACCAGGATTGTCGATGACGAAGCTTGGCAATTTTTCAGGGCGTTCATGGAAGTTGGATCGCGGTTCGTGGAAGAAGATAGGGAACAGCGATGGCAATTACATGATAAGAGCTAAGGTTACAAAAATTGTGGAAGAACCAGTGATTACTGAACCAGTGTCAGGCAGCACAGTTACGGATGCTCATATTGTTGTGAAGGGAATATATCCAACCGATGGAACGACGATTCACTTATATCGTCAAGACGTTCGTGTCGGAACTGGAACGGTGCAGCAGGGGGGATTTGTGATACCAGCCGAATTGGAGCGTGGAGCGAACAAGTTGTATGCAGTCGCTGAAATGAATGGACAAGCGACAAGCAAGTCGGCCACGATTACGATCAACTATCAGGCACCTGCACAAAATGGGGATATTACATCGATCGCTATACATCCGCGTGATGTGTCCCTGAAGGCGGGGGAACAGTCGACGCTGACTGTTACAGCGGCCGTATACGAGAATGGCAATCTACTACCGATGCCAATAACAGAAGGCTTGATATTTACTTTGTCAGACAGTCGACTTGCCGAGGTAGATCAAGCGGGCCGTGTTACAGGCTTGAGTGAAGGAATGTCGGTCGTGCAGGTGACCTACCAACAGTGGAGTGATCAGGCTACGATAACCGTGCATCGCAGGGACGCTGGAAGGGAGCCCGAGCTCCAAGGTATTACGGTGTACCCTGATAAGCTTGCACTACATGTGGGGGATTCCGCTTCACTCTCTGTTGCAGCGATCGTATATGAGGATGGAGAAGTTAAATTATCGCCAATTACAGAGCCATTACTGTTCCGTTCCTCAGATGAGCAAGTAGCGAAGGTAGATAACAAGGGACGGGTAACGGGATGGAACGAAGGTACGGCAACGATTACAGTTGGATATAAAGACAAACAAGCAGAAGCGACCGTTACGGTGCGCAAGAAGAATGTTAATCCGTATGAGCCGCCTGCTCCTTCAGGCGGTGGATCATCCGGTTCGGCCGTAACCATTGTACCAGAGAAGGAGAAGCGGATACCGGTTATTGCTAATAATCGAACGATTGGGTATTTGGTAGAGCAGCCAGTTTCCGCGACAGGTGCTAAATCTGCTACGGTATCCCTCATGGAACAATGGCTGAGTGAGCAGCTTACACGTGAAGCTAGTACACCAGTTGAAATGGATCTTAGCAATGTACGCTTCGAGGATTATGCTCACGTATCGATCACCTTCCATTCAGCTATGATGAAGCAGCTTCTGGCTTCTCGGAAGGCGCTGAACATTCGTTCAACAGCTTATGAATTGAAGATACCAAAGACCTCCTTGGCGGATTATGCTGCGGCAGATCAGTTTAAGCTGCTTGTCTCCGTCAAGAAGGGATCGGAGCGTCAAGCAGGAACAGGGGAAGGTGTTAGTGGTGACCAGAGGAACCTCGTATCCAGCCTTGTTGCGATTCATAACGAAAGCGGCAAATTGACTCAACCAATTATCCTCTTGCTTCGAGGGGACGCTTCGAAAGTGAGGGATTTGCGTAAGACAGCTATGTATCGGATAAACGCACAGGGAACATGGAGTGTTGCAGGAATGGCAACTCATTATGCGGAAGGACTTGCTTTGGCAGTTGAACAGACGGGAACGTATGCGTTGTATGAGAATGCTCCAAGCTTTGCGGATCTGGCAAATCACTGGGGCAAAGATGCAATTGAAGTGCTGGCAGCACAGCATATTGTGAATGGAACGAGTAAGGGACTCTATACGCCGAATGCGATTATCTCTCGGTCACATTTCCTCATGATGCTCGATCGGTTGCCACATCATGCAGGCACAGAAGCTTCCATGAAGAAGAGTGAAAGGTTCGCTAATGAGGGCGTGAATGGTGACGGTAAATCGGCAGATAAGGCAGATAAAGAGCCATTTACACGTGCTGAAATGGTAGCCTTGCTTGTTCAGAAGACTGCGAAAGTAATGCCAACCACCGCGAAGTCCCATTTTACAGACACGGCTCGTCTAGTTCAGTCGAATCAAGCTGCTATTGCTTATGCGGTAGAGCAGGGCTGGATTCAAGGGATTGGAAACGGACGCTTTGGAAGCGATCAGACTCCGACTCGTGCACAAGCAGCAATGCTCATCTATCGATATTTGAAGTCTATGAACCAATTATAGGTGCATGACCATACGAAGTGATGTCTAATTGCAAGTAAAAATTCGAACAAATCCGTCCGCAACAATGGGGCGGATTTTGCTCTGTTTATCGAATTGGAATAGTTAGAATTAATTGTAAATGTGTACATGATCATTCGTTATTGTGATATATTGTACATTGACACCGAGATCAGGCTCATGTGACAATAGTAAACAACTTGAAGAATGAAAACTTCAACGAAGAGAACGAGTAAGCTATGAATGCCGATCTGCAGAGAGTTGGTGAAGTGCTGCAAGCCAACGTTCGGCGCATAACTGAACATCATCTCTGAGAAGCGCGGCCGAACGAGAGTGAGTAAGCTGCGCCGGAATGTCCACCGTTATTCGGATATCGCAGCGACTGTCGCTGCGAAGAGAGCTGCATGGAGCAGGAAGGATAGATAATTGGCAATTGCGAATGTCTATCATCAGGCTGCATGAATATGGGTGGTAACGCGGATAGAATCCGTCCCTTTCGAGGGACGGTTTTTTTGTTGTATGAGGATGCGGATGCTGCTGTAAATATGTACTAGACATATAGGGGGAACAGAAAGATGAAGTCATTGCCGAGAAGCCACGTGTTTTCGTGGGACTTATGCTATTTTCGCTATTTTTCGGAGCGGGGAATCTAATATTCCCGCCAATCTTAGGACAACAGGCGGGAGACAGCTTCATATATGCCATATCAGGATTTATCCTGACTGGTGTTGGGCTGCCATTGTTAACGGTAATTGCGATTGCACTATCCGGACGAGATATGCAGCACTTAGCAAGTAGAGTACATCCTAAGTTTGGGATCTTGTTTGCGGTTGTTGTCTACTTGTCCATTGGGCCATCCATGGGAATACCGCGGGTTGCTAACGTTGCATTTGAAATGGGAGTACGCTCTTTTGTACCTGAGTCACTGCAATCAAGCAGTTGGGTTTTGTTCGTGTACACACTCGTCTTTTTCTGTGTTGTTTATTGGTTATGTCTAAATCCGTCCAAGCTCGTAGTGCGGGTTGGCAATATCCTAACACCATTGTTACTGATTTCGATCGCGATATTATTCATCGCTGCCATGATGGGGCCGCTCGGCGAAGCACAGCCTGCTATTAAGGAATATGCGGTTTCACCAGGATTCAAAGGGTTTATGGAAGGCTATCTAACAATGGATACGATAGCAGCATTGGCCTTCGGCATTATTGTTATTAATGCCATTCGTGATCAAGGTGTCCAAGACAAGCGAACGATTACGAGAGCGGCTGTACAAGCAGCAGTTATCGCTGGTGTCGGACTTTCTCTGGTATATGCAGCACTCGGTTTTTTGGGAGTTACAAGTGTGACTGGGCTCGGTTATGCGGCAAATGGCGGACAATTGCTAACGCAAATCGTACAGCAGCTATTCGGTCAAGCTGGATTAATATTGCTGGCTGCTATTGTCACGCTTGCTTGTCTTACGACCTGCATCGGATTAGTGTCCGCATGCAGTCAGTATTTCTCAACACTACTTGGTCGCCTTTCCTATAGACAAATTGCATTTATCATTTGCGCGCTTGGGTTATTGGTGGCAAATCTTGGTTTGAATAAGATCATTTCGATATCAATCCCAATTCTGCTTGTCATTTATCCCGTATCGATTGTATTGATTATTTTGTCGCTGTCAGATCGCTTGTTCGGCGGTCGTCAATCCATATATGTTGGCGCATTGGTCGGTACGTTCCTTATCAGTATATTTGACGGATTGAAACAAGCTGATATTCAGTTCGACATGATTCTGTCGTGGCTGAAGATGCTTCCGTTGTACGATCAGGGAATTGGCTGGCTAGTTCCGGCCATTGCTGGGGGAATTGTCGGTTATTTATTTGGACTTATTTTGCCAGGAAGCAAACGGATTCTTTACAAAGGAATAAGAAGCTTTAAAAGCTTTTTCGCAAAAAAATAAACTGATTGAGAGGATAAGCGGGCGTACTGCCTGCTTAGCTTCTTTACAGCAACATCCTAATATGAAATAATTGGTGAAAACATAGATGAATGATATCTAGGAGTTGATACGTTGAACATTCAAGAAGTGATGGATATATTGCCGCATCGTTACCCATTTCTCATGATTGATCGCGTCACTCAGATTGAACCGGGTACGTCCGCGATTGGATATAAACTAATTACTCACAATGAATGGTTTATGTCGGGTGCGTCAACTTTCATGCCGGATTCGCTTATTATTGAAGCACTTGCCCAGCTAGGAGCTTTTACAGCTGTCCAGAGTCAGCAGGGTGGTCTTGGCTTCTTATCTTCATTGAAAGGTGTGGAATCAATGGGGAGAGCATATGCAGGGGACAAGCTAGAGCTCAGCTATGAAGTACTGCGGAGCAAAAAAGGATTCACAATTGGCAAAGGCGAGGCTTCTGTGGACGGACGTGTCATTCTAAGAGCAGATGAGATCATGATTTATACCGCTTCATGAGAAGAAGGATTATCTAAATCGCAATCAATAAAGAAGAGTCGTCCGGGGAATTACATGGACGACTCTTCTTGTTATTTGGAAGGGGGGAGGGAATCTCTTATTTAACAGCCCACAATGCTGGAGCATTAGAAGGCTCCCAGCCAACTAATGAAGTGTGCGGCTGGAGGCACTCGTATACCGTACCATTGTAAGTAACTTTGTCGCCCACTGCATAGGATTTATTTGCTACCCAAGCAGCTACTGTAGATGCGTCAGCAGTTGTAGCGGATACTGCATTGCTGTCTGCAGAGACATTCCCAGCAGCGTCAAATGCACGGACAGTGAACGTGTACGCTGTCTTCGGGCTGAGGCCTGTAACCACATAGTCTGTAGTTGTGCCGGATACAGTTGCCACTAATGTCGTTCCACGATAAACGCGGTAGCCAGCAACGCCAACATTATCAGTGGAAGGGCTCCACATCAGGGATACCGAAGTAGACGTCGGTGTACCCATTACATGCAAGCCCGTTGGTGCAGTTGGAGGGTCATTATCAACAGATACTGCAGGTGTGGTAACGCTTACTACATTGCTAGCAGCTGATTGGTTGCCAGCAGCATCTACCGCTTTAACACTAAATGTATATGCAGTATTGGATGTGAGACCGCTTACAGTATACGTAAGTGTGGATCCCGATACGTTGCCAACAAGGGAGTTGCCATTGTACACGTTGTAACCGGTTACAGCAACGTTGTCACTAGAAGCATCCCATTTCAAGGACACGCTTGTTGCTGTTGTTGCAGTTACTGCCAGGTTAGCAGGTGCAGTAGGAGCCTGGTTGTCGCCAGGATTCGTTCCGCCAAAGTTCACGTCGAGTACATTGTAGAACGCGTTTGGAGTATCTGCAATTTCCCAGACTGCAAGGATAACATGATAGCCAGTGCGAGCCGGTACATTACAAGTATCCGAATACGTGAATGGAGGCTTTACTCCACCATAATTAACGGAGCAGAATGGTGTTAGATTGAAGGAATCGCGAGTCAGCTTTGCATTAGGATTCCAATTTTCTTTTGTAATATAGTATTTCCAGCTTGTTGTAGCATGAGCTGCAGTTAGTTTCCAGTTGAACGTGTTTTGTCCAGCCGTAATGTTAACTTTAGTCCAGCGAGTTGCGGATTGCTCATCCAGTTCAGGGAAGGCTCCGTTAGCGCTTGCAATTTTGCCGTCAGCAGGGCCGGCATTTGGAAATCCCTTCAGTGCTTCCAAGCTTTGTGGTTCGTATTGAACAGCTCCGCAGTTTGTATTCTGACCGGATTTACACAATGCAGCTCTGCTGGCAGGGCCTTCGATATAACCATGGCCAAATGCTTTATCAGCAAAGAGCACCATACAGATAACCGTTACGAGCATTGCACCAAGACCGACAAGCAACTTCGTTGTTATTGGGTTGGAAAGACGCAGTTGATTCACACTATCAACCTCCTAAGAATAATGGGATGTCATGAAAACAATTCAAATGAAATGTTAAACCCTTTAAACTTTAAGTCGGCCTCCTTTCCATATGAAGTTGTCAAAATAAAAGAGTGGAGCTCCTAGATGACGCTATGGATGCAGCTTCTAGCAACTCTATTATATAAACTCAGTAGAGTTCATATACAAAGCAACATACTTAGTCACAAAATGAAGGAATCATGGACATTGTCCAGCAAGCGAGTGGATTTCATGAACAGGTATTTGTGGTCGAATTATAGAAGAAAATGCTGTTGAAATGTTATAGTTGTTGTTTGTTTCTATCATACTTGAAAGTGTGACCAACGTGTGAACGAAATATTTTAATTAGATTGCGCATGCCATTATAAAAATTAATTAAACCGCATTAACTTTCAGGGTGTATTTTGAAACTGGATGAGGTCATTATGGTTCATAAATAAGGAAGAAGGATGCAGCCATCCTTCGTAATCGAAGTGGCGTACATCCTTTTATCATGAAGCGTTTGCTTGGTTGTATTTAACTTGAAAAGTCGCCATTATCGTGATTGATTTGCCACTGAATGCCGAATTTATCCGTCAAGTTACCGTAGGCTTTGCTCCAAAACGTTTCTTGGAGCTCCATGCCGACTTGTCCGCCTTCCTTAAGCTTATGGAAGATTGATGTTAATTTATCGACATCTTGGCTAACAATGGAAAGCGTGATATTACTGCCTTCTTGGAATGGCATGCCTGGAAATACGTCAGAGAACATGACGATGGTTCCTTCTATGTTCAGTCGTGCGTGCATGACCAAATGTTTGGCTTCCTCTGGAACCGGATGGGACGGATCCGACGGCGTATCCCCAAATTCCATAATGTGAGGTTTGTCTAACCCGAATACATCGGCATAATACTCGACAACCTCGCGGCAGTTCCCGTTGAAGTTAAGATATGGATGGATGGACATGGTTGGCTTCACTCCTTAGTAGTTGTTGGTTCTGAAGAAGAACGGGTCTTTTGCATACTAGCATTATTGTCGTTTCACGATTCATTATACATGGGAGTGAAATTCAATCATATTAAATTTTATCTATATTTTTTACTATCCATAGAGTTATCGAGTAGGCCGGCATGGTATAGCTGTTGACTACTATAGGATTGGATCGGATCGGATCGCGCTAAGATAAAGAATAGGAAGGGTTCTCCGCGGGGTGGAATGGGAAAGATATATGAGGCAGGTAACTAACACAGGAATAAGAAAGGATGGATTCCATAATGACAGAACCGATTGCAATCCCTGATCTTTCATTAAGACCTTATCAGCTCACAGTGGAACGAGAAATGGGGACTCCTCCAGCCATTCTATATAAAGCATGGACACAATGGTTCGATCGCTGGTTCGCGGAACCAGGAACCGTAATGATGATGGGTGAGGTGAATACGGTTTTTACTTCGAAACGGTATACCGACCTGACACGAAGCATGAGGCACAGCGGCATCCGCATTACGGGAGATTTCTACGTCTCGAACATGATCGGTTAGTTGAACTGACATGGGTGACGGGGAGTGGGGGGACAAAGGGAGCTGAGACTGTCGTTACCGTAACACTGCTTCCCTCTGCTGACGGAACGAAGCTCCGCCTAACGCATGCTGGATTTCCAGATGAGGCATCCAAGAATCAGCATGAGCAAGCATGGCCGATGGTGCTGGAACAGCTTGATAACCGGATGAAGAACATGGAATGAAAGAGTTGAAAGTCATATAGAGATCCGCCATTTTCCAGTAATCAGATCGATTCGCATTCGGCGGGAGAACGTCGACAGAATTCATGGATGTCGGTCGCGGCGGATATACCATGGCGATCAATTCTCATTTGGGAATTTTGGAGAGTATGCTGGAGCCAACCTATATTCTGCAGCAATTCAGAGCATGTTTGGATCGGCATGTATTCTTTTGGCCCACGGCGAGAGATTGCTTAAAGATGTTGGATACATACACAAGCCGTGAGCCATCTGAGGCATTTGCTGTCTTACAATGTGATGCGTATTCTTTGAATTATGAATTGAGGGATGCGTGCATAAACGTGTCCGAGCATTTATGTGTCGCAGGCCGCTTTCTTCTGAATGTAAAAGCGCTATAAGATTGACATGATCTGGATTGCATACTAGTATGAAGAAAGACTACTATATTTGTTTAACTCCTTATACTTCCCTGCATATCTACGACTATCAAACTCAACAAGACATACTCTCCATTTGTTTGCTTTTCTTTTCGAACAACACTATGATACGACGCAAAAGTTAACTATCACCTATCTGACACGTGGGAGGATACAACATGGAAAAAGTAACAATTCCGGATTTCTTAGAAAGCAATCAGCAGCAATGGGACGAGGAATACAAGTCGAAAGCATGGGATTATTTGTCGGATATTACGGAATATGCTCGATATTCGGTGGTGTATGGTTACATTCGGAAATTTATTGGAACAGAAGGAATTCTGGATATGGGTTGCGGCACAGGCATCTTATTCGATATGCTTCTCAACAATGAGAAACAAGGGTATACAGGGATTGATCTGTCACAAGAAGCCATTAAAGTCGCATCGGCCAAATCTTCATTGAACCAGTTCCACTGTGGTGACATTAATCATTATGTGCCTGTAAAGAAATATGACGTGATCGTATTTAATGAATCGCTGCATTATGTGCCCAATACGCCGCAAAAGTTGCTGGACTACTCGAATTATCTAACTCCACATGGTGTCATTATCTCATCTCTGTATTCACATAAAAACAAAGAAGATCTAGCCTATACGATGATCGAGAATAAAATAGTGGAAATGGAGCAATGCAAGGATTTTGAGGTGATGGACAAGGTCAGTGTGTTCAATCATCATGCAGAGTTGAAATGGTATGTCCATTTGTTAAAGCGGAATCACACAGATTCTTAAACGAGGAACAAAGAAAAACGTATACAGATATATATAATGAGGGAACCGTTTTGCGTCCATAATTTGGGCTACCGCAAACGGTTCTTTTTTATTGGGTGAAAGAGAGATTTTGTCGATATTCTCCCTTTCTTGTCGACATCATTTGTCGATGGGGTAACTGTGGATCATCTTTATATAGCACAGCAATTTACGTCTTGACAACAGGCTTGTATAAGGATAAAAATGTTAGTATTAGTTAATGCTGTTACTTGATCGGAAGTAGATAATAGAAGGAGGGGTTTTGGTTCGCAATTTTATATTGCTTGTACAATTTCATAGCATCCATTTGAGGAAAAGGGGTAGAACATGGATACGCTTCAGCAGAAACTATTTTCCAAGTTCCTTCTAGTCTGGTTCGGCCAGCTCATATCGAATATTGGCAGCGGTCTGACTGCCTTTACGCTCGGTATCCTAGTATTGCAGCAAACGCAAAGCCCGACCAGCTATGCCATGGTCATATTTTGTTCATTTATGCCATCTCTGTTGCTAAAGCCAGTTGGGGGTGTTCTCGCCGATCGCTTCGATCGCAGATTGATGATGATCTTAGGTGATGCAGGCTCTGCCTTTGGTCTCATATTCATTTTGGCCTTCGTGCTGATGGGCAGCTTGGAGGTATGGCACATATACGTAGGGGCATCCATTAGTTCGATATTCGGTGCCTTGCATAATCCCGCCTATAAAGCTTCTGTTACCGACTTCGTCAGTGAAGAAAAATACACCCAAGCAAGCGGCTTGATGCAGCTTGCCTCCACTTCTCAGTTTCTAGTCTCCCCAGTATTAGCTGGTATCTTGATTACGATTATGGACATCAAATACATATTAGTCATCGATATTTTGTCATTTATCATCGCGGCGCTTTTGGTTGTATGGGTTAGAAGCAATCGGGTAGTTGCCGAGCAAGCTGAGCACCAGAATCATCATGTTGAAGAGCAGGTTAAGCTGAGTTTTTGGCATGAGTTGAAAGAAGGAATGCGGACAATCAACGCCAATAAAGGGATTGTCGTACTCATTACGCTTACTTCTGTATTGTGTTTCTATATTGGATTTTTGCAGACCTTGCTTGCTCCTATGATGTTGAACTTTACAGATCCAAAAACGTACGGAATCTCTTTATCCGTGTGCGCCTCGGGCTTGCTTGTCAGCAGTTTGCTGATCAGTATTTTTGGAGGAATTAAGAAGCATGTTGCTACAATGACGGTGTGTCTTGTCTTTGTTGGGCTCTTTTATTCGTTTATCGGCGTTTCGACGAACGTGTATGTGATTGTCGTATCAGGATTTCTCTTTTTCTTTGCTCTAGCATTTGTGCAGACGAGCTTGGAAGTATTGATTCGGCAAAATATTGACAATACCGTGCAAGGGCGTGTATGGTCCCTCATATCGGTGGCTACGCAGCTCGGATATCCGATTGCCTATGTTCTTTCCGGTGTATTGGCTGAGCATGTATTTAATCCGCTATTGGTGGAAGGCGGTTTGCTCGCTTCATCAGTCGGCAATATTATTGGCATTGGACCGGGGCGTGGCATTGGCTTCATGTTTATTGTGTTTGGAATTCTCATCGCATTCTTATCGTTTGTTACAGGTAGAACCAAAGTG
>NZ_JMDX01000162.1:0-13894 GCF_000935845.1 Paenibacillus sp. E194 | reverse complement strand
TTCAACTTTATACAGAACGAGAATGTTCAAACGATTGCGCTGGTTCTCTCTTATTTGCAGACCGAACAAGCTTCGGTCATCCTATCCTCGCTTCCTCCTGAGAAGCAGGCTGAGGTGGCCAGAAGAGTTGCGCTGATGGACAGCACTTCACCGGAAGTCATTAATCAGGTGGAGCAGGTGCTTGAACAGAAGCTTTCGTCGACGGTTACCCAAGATTACACAAGCGCAGGCGGCATCGAATCGATCGTCAATATATTGAATGGTGTCGATCGAGGAACAGAGCGGACGATTCTGGATTCTCTCGAAATTCAGGATCCGGAATTGGCCGAAGAAATCAAAAAGAGAATGTTCGTATTCGAGGATATCGTCAATATCGACAACCGTTCGATTCAACGCATTATCCGCGACATCGACAACAGCGATTTGCAGCTGGCACTCAAAGTTGCAAGCGAAGAGGTACGCGAGTCGATATTCCGGAATATGTCCAAGCGGATGGCGGATACATTCAAGGAAGAAATGGAATTTATGGGGCCTGTACGGCTTCGTGATGTGGAAGAAGCACAGACTCGAATCGTGTCGACTATCCGTCGCTTAGAAGAAGCGGGTGAAGTGATCATCGCTCGTGGCGGAGGAGATGATATCGTTGTCTAATGTCATCAAATCAACCCAGTATGTTCCTGTCGAGCAGCTGAGAATGCTGGAGGCGGTGCGCCGCCATCTCGGACAGAACGCAGCACCGGTAGAAGAACAAGCTGAGCCGTTGACTGCGGAACATGTCTTGAATAAGGATGAGCAGCTTGCAAGCTTGCGGCAATCTATTCTCGATGATGCAGAATCGTTCGCTGAAGAGCATGTACGCAATGCAGCAGACGAGGCTGAGACGATGTTAAGCGAAACTCGTGAACAGATCGATGCCTGGTGGACAGAGCGAAGAGATCAAGATGAGCAGCTTGTCGAGTCATTGAAGCAGCAAGGATATGACGAAGGCTATCAGCAAGGGATGGCACAAGCGGAGCAGGAAATACAGCAGGCATATGAGCGCAAGATTACTGAAGCTCAAGCCGTTTTGCAGCAAGCGTATCAGGCCAAAGAGCAAATCCTCCAGGAGGCGGAGCCTTTCGTCGTTACGCTTAGCTGTGCCGTTGCTGAGAAGGTCATTAAGCAGCAGCTTACGGTTGATCCGGACATTATACTCGAAATCGCTCGAAGAACACTTGCCCGCAAGCGTGAGAGCGGCACAATTACACTGTGTGTGTCGCCGGAGCAGTTCTCCTTCGTCCATGCAGCACGTGAGGAGCTTGGGTTTGCAATAGACTCTCAAGCAGAATTGGAGATTATTCCAGATACAAGCGTGAACGATGGAGGGTGTGTTGTACGGTCATCCCTTGGAAGCATCGACGCCCGCATAGACACACAGTTGTCTGAAATCAAGAAGGCACTTCTGCAGGTGGCGATTCAGCAAGAGGAGCGTATAGACGATGGCGCTTAATTACAAATGGAATGCGAATAAATATATGGATCATTTACGACAAATAGATCCAGTTCGTGTTAATGGTAAGGTAACGCAAGTAATCGGGCTGATGGTTGAATCTGAGGGGCCGGATGCAAGTGTTGGAGAAGTATGTTATATCTACCCAACGAAGGGCTGCGAGCCGCTGATGGCGGAAGTGGTAGGCTTCCGTGACAATAAGGTGCTTCTAATGCCGCTTGGCGAGCTGCAATCCATTGGCCCTGGCTGTGATGTTGTAGGCACAGGAAAGCCATTGAGTGTATCGGTTGGCTCAGAACTGCTTGGCAAGGTGTTAGACGGGTTAGGAAGACCGCTCGACGGATCTTTCTTACCGACACGAATGTCGCAGTATTCGACAAATAATATCCCGTCCAACCCGCTTAAGCGTCAGCGTGTAAGCGAACCGATTGGAGTAGGAGTAAGGGCAATTGATGGTTTGCTAACGATTGGGAACGGGCAGCGGGTTGGTATTTTTGCCGGATCAGGTGTCGGGAAGAGTACACTTCTCGGCATGATCGCACGCAATACAGATGCCGATGTAAACGTCATCGCCCTAATCGGGGAACGCGGACGCGAGGTGCTCGAATTTATCGAACGGGATTTAGGGCCCGAAGGGCTTGCTCGTTCGGTTGTTATTGTTGCAACATCGGATCAGCCTGCGCTCGTTCGGATTAAGGGCGCGCTTATTGCAACAACGATAGCGGAGTATTTCCGAGATCGTGGTATGAATGTGATGCTGATGATGGATTCAGTTACTCGTTATGCAATGGCAATGCGTGAGGTTGGACTTGCAGTTGGGGAACCTCCGGCGACACGCGGTTATACGCCTTCCGTGTTTGCAAGCTTACCGAAGCTGCTGGAGCGTTCAGGAACGGGAACAAGCGGTTCAATTACCGCGTTCTATACGGTTTTAGTAGATGGTGACGATATGAACGAACCAATTGCCGATGCGGTTCGGGGGATACTGGACGGACACATTGTATTGAACCGAAACATCGCCAATAAGGGACATTTTCCTGCAATTGATATATTGGCCAGCGTTAGTCGGGTTATGAAGGATATTGTGCCGAAGGATCACCAATTGTCAGCAGAGCAGTTGAAGCGGTTGCTGGCAGTCTACCGTGAATCGGAAGATTTGATTAACATCGGCGCTTATCAGCAAGGCAGCAATCCTGCCATCGATGAAGCGATTGCCTATATCGAGCAGATCGAAACCTTTACGAAGCAGCGCATTGAAGAGGAAGCTTCCTATGAGGATACGGTGGAACAATTAATGATGCAATTTCCAGGGAGTTGAATGAGCAGTGCGAGCTTTTCATTATTCATTCCAGAAGGTTCTGGATCTGAGGACGAATGAGAAGAAACAAGCGGAATGGATGCTGTCAGAGGCTGTTGGACATCTGCATGCGGAAGAGAACAGCCTGCAAGAATGTCTTCGAGAATTTGAGACAGCAAGGCAGCAGCTGCAGCATAGTGTGGACAGCTGTGCGCCAGCAGCTCAAGTTCAAGCTTGGCAGCAGTACATCTCCCATGTGGAACAGCAAATCCAACATGCGAGGACACGGGTACGGTCAGCAGAAATCCATGTTCAGGACAAGCAGGGTGAGCTTGCAGAACGAATGACGGATGAAAAGGTATGGACCAAAGCCCGTGAAAAAGCAGAAGAGGAGTTCAAGCGGCAGATGGCATTGTGGGAGCAAAGTGAGATGGACGAGCTCGCAACGGTCCGCTATCACATGGCCGCCCGCTAACATGGATACCGGTTCGAACCCGCCGCACAAGCAGGAGGGATAGCAGTGTCAGAGATGATGACAGAAGAAAAAGAAAGCAGTTATTCAGGTTTTGAGCGTTTTTTGTTCTTTGTGACACCAATCATTTTTGCGATTATTTTAATCGGTGTGCTGTTGACACTCTTTAATGCGAATTGGCGCAGCCAGCTCGTGTCGATTGCCAGTGAGATTCCGATCGTGAACAAGTGGGTGACTCCGGAGGAAGCTCCGAAGGATAAAGCGAAGGAAGAAAAAAAGGCACAAAAGGAAGAAACCAAGGCGCAATCTGAACAAATTACAGAATTAAAGGCGCTGCTTGCTTCTAAAGATCAGGATTTGCGAGTCTTGGCCGACAAACGGAAAAGTCTTGAGGGGGAAGTTTCTGAGTTGAAGCACCAGCTTCAAAGTCTGAAGAGCAATAATCAGGAACAGCAAGCGAACCAAGAGCAATATGATCGTCAAATTAAGGATTTGGCGAACGTTTATGCCAAGATGATGCCGAGTAAAGCAGCTCCGATCTTAGAGAATATGGCAACGGAAGAGATTGTGCTCGTACTGAATGCAATGAAACAAGACAACCGGGTCAAAGTTCTCGAGAAGATGAATCCCAAAGTGGCAGCTGAAGCATCCATGATGTTGAAGGATATTAAGCCGTCCGACAATTTGGAAATTCGTGCGCTGCAAGCAAGACTCAAGAAAAATGAGAACAGTAAAGAGGCGCAAACAGGGCTGGATCGTTCGCAGCTCAGTAAAACGTTCTCGAGCATGACACCGAAGAGCGGAGCAAGCTTCCTGCTTGAAACTGCGAAAATAAATCCGGACAAAGCACTTACAGTACTGAGCTCGGTTGACGATGCGACACGATCGAAATTGATTAATGCCATGACAGACATAGACAAGACGAAGACAGCTAAGTTAGTTGCCAAATTATTGCCGAACCAATAACCGTATGTAACGGAAGGAGGTGATAACATGTCAGGAACGATTACGAACGTATCTGCTGGTAATGCGGCATCGTTTTTCGGTGGAGTTCAATCGAAAGGCGATACGGGAGCTTCCGGTTTCTGGGCTACACTTGCTCAGTGCATGAGCGGTGCTGGAGCAGAGGGAGACGCAATGATGTCCTCATCACTCGGTTCAATGATGTCAGCAAATGAAATATTGGCATCACTGGGTACAGAAGGAGAGGAATCATTGACTGAGGCGATTGGGCAATGGTTCGATGACCCGCTGAAGCAGCTGGATGAGCAGCTTGCAGCAGATCCAGACCCTGCTCTAATGGCTGCGCTGCAGCAATGGCTATTGCAAGCTCATCAGTGGCTGCAAGAACAGCAGCCGGGACAGCAAGGCGATTCCGTACAATTTCAAAATCTGATTGCACAGCCTGAGACAATCACCATTGCTGTGCGCGATATCATGGCTCAGTTAGCGTCGTACTTGGATGCGCCAAAAGGCACCGGGGAATCGAATAACTTCGCACATATGCTGCGTGCTGCCCTTCAATCGAAGGGGGATGGGCTGGAGACTGATGCAGATGGGTCTCAAGAACTAATGCGTCTTCTTAACGGTAGTGGAGCGAATCAGGCGGCATTGACAAGTGGTATTGATCAAGAAGCGGGACAAGTGCTTGGTGCTGTGAAGAAGCTTACTGAATTAAACACGCTGCTTCGTCCGGTAGCTACTTCCGCTGCGGCAGGAGCGGTTGTAGAATCGACTACGATTGATAGCACAGAAGCTCAGCCAACGCAGCAGGTCATGCTGGCAGGTCAATGGGCGATGAGACAGGAAGGATTGAATACAACGAAATCTACACCTGTTGTTCATGCGGATCGATTTGCGGATGAAATGTCCGGCTTCATCGTGAAGCAGCTACGCTTTAGCAAGCTGGGTCCAGTATCAGAAGCGAAAATATCGTTGTACCCTGAGCATTTGGGGCAGGTCGATATTCGCTTGACAATACATAACGGGCAATTGACAGCTCGCTTTATGACGGAGCACGGAATAGCGAAGGAGATGCTGGAACAGCAGATGTCAATGCTTCGCGGAGCATTACAGACGCAGGGCATTCAAGTTGAGAAGATTGAAGTTGCCCAGCAGCCATCTTCGTCAATGGCTTCATCGATGTTCCAGGAACAGCGGCAATCCAATGCCAATCGTCAACAATCATCGGAGCGTCAATCGAAGCAGCGTTCAGCAGCTATTGAAGATACTACAGCACTGAAGCAGGACGAAGAGCAGGTGAAGGAAGCACTGCGTGCTCATGGTCAATCGACCTTCTCAGCATCTGTATAATTGGTGCACATTTGGTAGCAGCAAGCAAGGAGAAGGGAGGGGCGGAAGTGCCAGGAGAAGTTAACAATGTAACGAGCAATAACTTCCAAAAGGTCGTGACTTTCCCGAACTATCACAAGGACAATATGGTGTTGGCCGGTCGTGTGGAAGAGAAGAAGCTTGGGAAGGATGAATTTCTTAAAATTCTGATCACGCAATTGCAAAATCAGGATCCAATGCAGCCAATGCAAGATCGTGATTTTATCGCACAAATGGCGCAATTCAGCTCTGTCGAGCAATTAATGAACATTTCGACGCAGATGAACACGATGCAGCAGACACTCGGAATGTCCTCCAATATGATCGGCAAGGAGATTACATGGATTGCGCAGAAAGATGCGGCAAGTACGGACGGTAAGGAAAGCACAACCCAAATCAAGACGGGCATCGTGGATTCCATTCTAGTTCGTGACAATCAAATGTACGCCAAAGTAGGCAAGGACGAAGTCGAAATGAAGTACATTGCAGAAATTCGCATGCCATCAAGCGGACAAGTGGATGGGAATGCGACAAGCAAGCCGGAACAAGCCGTGGACGGCAATTCATGAATATCCAAGGCTCACTAGGGCATTTGCCGCCAATTCGTCCTGTACAGACAAGTTCTTTATCAAGGGCGACATCAAGCGGAAAGACAAGCGCTGCCCCCCAGTTCCAGCAGCTGCTCAATCAGGAGCTGCATAAGCAGGAAGATGTAAGGTTCAGTCACCATGCGCAACTTCGGATGAAGGAGCGCGGGATGTCCATGACACCGGATTTAATGCAAAAGATGAAGCAGGCTATTTCACAGGCGGAATCCAAAGGAGCTAAGCAATCACTGGTTGTTGTAAACAAGCAGGCGTTCATTGTGAATGTTCACTCTCGAACGGTAATCACGGCTCTGGATGAAGCTTCTCAGCAGGATCACATCTTTACACAAATAGACAGTGCCGTCCTTATGAATTAATGTTCATTGGCAGTTACATTGAAGAGGTTGAGAAATGTGTAAATGGCAGGGACACGGTATGAGATGGCTGGACCGTTAAGGAGGCCATCGCTCATGGAACGATAGAAGTGAGCGGAATAACGAATAGTCGGAGGTAAAAAGAATGATTCGATCCATGTACTCTGGTGTATCCGGAATGCGCGGCTTTCAGACGAAGCTGGATGTAATCGGCAATAACATTGCGAACGTAAATACAGCAGGCTTCAAGGCTGGGCGCGTAACCTTTAAGGATATTATGAGCCAAACGGTATCAGGAACGACTGCACCAGGCGATGGTGGTATGGGGGCGTCAATGCTAAGCAGATCGGACTTGGTGCTGTAGTTGCTTCCATAGACAATGTGCATACAGGCGGTAGTGCGATGACGACGAACCGTCCGCTCGATTTGCGCATTGATGGAGATGGATTCTTTGCAGTAAAAATGGGTGATGATGGTGCGACGTTCTATACTCGCGCTGGTGATTTCCATCTCGATGCAATGCGTCAATTGGTAACTTCCGATGGTTTGCGAGTGCTAGACGCTGGCGGTGGTGGAATTCAATTGGATGAAGAGATCGTTGCCTTCACCATTGCACAAAATGGCGAAATTATCGCAAAGAGAGATGATGGTACGACCGAAGCAACAGGCATCAAAATTGGAGTTGCAAAGATCCCGAATCCAGAAGGCTTGGAGAAGGTGGGAGGAAACTTGTACCGCTTGACTCCGAATGCGATTGAGGGCGGCGCTCTTGATGAACTGTCGGAAGCGAATAGTCCAGAAGCAGGTACAGGCGCGATCATTTCCGGACAGCTGGAAATGTCGAACGTTGATTTGACTTCTGAATTTACAGAGATGATCGTTGCGCAACGCGGCTTCCAAGCGAACTCTCGCATCATCACAACTTCCGATGAAGTGCTGCAAGAGGTTGTTAACTTGAAGCGATAAGCGTTAGGTAATCCTGCTTCCTAAATCCCGCAGGCTGTGGTGGCATAATCCCCCAGACTGCGGGATGACGGACAGCGCTCGAAAGGAGGAATAGAATGATATCTGTTACGAGATTGAATGGATCGCCTGTATGGGTGAACGCCCTTCTTATCGAGTCTGTAGAGGAGACAC
Organism: Paenibacillus sp. E194; assembly: GCF_000935845.1. NCBI lineage: Bacteria > Bacillati > Bacillota > Bacilli > Caryophanales > Paenibacillaceae > Paenibacillus > Paenibacillus sp. E194. The sequence goes on along the minus strand of NZ_JMDX01000162.1, from coordinate 6,207 downwards.
CCGACACGTATATTACCCTAACGACAGGCAAGAAGTTTATTGTGCTGGAGAAAGGGCAGGAAGTCATTAGTCGCATTGAACAATACATACGTTCTGTAGGCATTATTGCCGGAACGAAGAAGACAGAATTATCGGAGGGACAACCATGAAACGAATGCTGCCGTGGATGATTACGGTGCTGCTAGCGCTCACGTTAATTGCACTGGTAGTTATTATGATGTTGAACTCAACACCAGGGAAACAAGCTAACCCGACTGGGAACATTGCTGTACCTAGACTGTCTGCCGATGAAATTGTAGAAATGACGTCCAGTATGAATGAAATCAAGACGAACCTGGCAGATCACGACTATATCGTACTGACAGGATTCGCATTTCAATTGGACAGCAAGAAGACCAAGGAGCAGTTTGACAAGATCAAAGACATGCGTATTAAACCATTGATCTTACGCACGCTCGCAGACATGAAGCCGGAAGAACTGCAAGGCATGAAGGGACAAGATCAGTTATGTTCCAAGCTGCTCGAATTAATTAACAAGCAGTTGCCAGAGGGCAAGGTCATTCAAATCGACTTGACCGATTTCATTATGCAACGCCTCTAACAAGGGCGGTTACATCTGTTGTAGTTGATTCCTGTAAGGGGGTGAAACGATTGGTTGACGTGCTGTCACAGAACGAGATTGACGCCTTGTTGGCGGCGTTGTCCTCAGGTGAGATGGATGCAGAAGAGCTGAAGAAAGAGGAGACGCAGCGTAAAATTCGCTCCTATGATTTTAAGCGGGCAGTTCGATTCTCTAAGGATCATATCCGCAGCTTAACACGCATCCATGAGAATTTTGCCAGATATTTAACAACATATTTTTCTGCGCAACTCAGGACATTTGTACAAATCAATGTCGTACAGGTAGAACAGCTGCCGTATGACGAATTTATTCGGTCTATTCCGAAGATGACGATACTGAATATTTTCGAGGCTGAGCCGTTCAAGGGGCGAATGGTACTCGAAGTAAATCCTAACGTAGCCTTTGCGATGCTGGATCGCATGTTGGGCGGTACGGGTATGGCTCCATCGAAAATCAATGCGTTAACAGAGATTGAGACGACGGTTATGGAGCGAATATTCAGCCGTGCGTTCGACAGTTTGCAAGAAGCTTGGAAAAATGTCCTTGATATTGAACCAAGACTTGAAGCATTGGAGACGAATCCACAGTTCATGCAGATCGTATCGCCGAATGAAACGATAGCGCTCATCTCCTTGAGCACGAAAATCGGGGATACGACGGGGATGATCAACTTGTGTATTCCGCATGTCGTCATTGAGCCGATCATGCCGAAGCTCTCTGTGCACCATTGGTTCGTATCAGAGAAGAAGACAAGAGAGCCGATTGAAGTTGAAAAATTACGCCAGCGCGTAACAAAGGCGAAGCTGCCGATATCGGTAGAGCTGGGTACATCCAATATTACGGTGCATGAGCTAATGCAGCTCGCGGTTGGCGATGTGATCGCGTTGAATAAGCCGGTTGACAGTGGATTATCAATCCGGGTCGGCGAACGCGAGAAATATATAGGAACACCTGGTGTGTATAAGGATCGAATTTCAGTACAAATCGATCACGTTGTAAATGAAGGAGTGGAAGAGCATGACGAGTAAGGACTACTTGTCACAGGAGGAAATTGACGCGTTGTTGAAGAGATCATCAGATGAACCGTCTGCCGAAGAAGCCGGTACTCCTTCCATTGAAAAGTATTTGGACCCGATTCAAGTTGATGCATTGGGCGAAATTGGCAACATCACATTCGGCAGTGCAGCAACAGCACTGTCCACACTGCTTGGTAAGAAAGTAGAGATTACAACTCCTCGCATTACGCTGCTACAGCGTGAGAACTTGGAGAATGAGTTTCCGAAGCCGCACGTGGCCGTACACGTTCGCTACGTAGAAGGCTTCGAGGGTGTAAACTCACTCGTTATCAAAACATCGGATGCTCAGGTAATTGCAGACTTGATGCTTGGCGGAGATGGCACGAACACGAGTCATGATTTGACTGAAATTCATATTAGTGCCGTTCAAGAAGCTATGAACCAAATGATGGGATCTTCAGCGACTTCAATGTCTACCATCTTCAATCGCTTGGTGAATATCTCTCCTCCTGGAATTGGCATCTTGGATATGTCTAATGGGACAGGCGTAGACACATTGCCTGAAGATAATGTGCTCGTTAAGGTATCGTTCCGATTGACGATTAGTGATCTGATCGATTCCACGATCATGCAAATATTAACAATACCATTTGCACGCAATATGGTTTCACTGTTGCTTGGTTCTGCTTCCGCTGAACCGATGACTGCAGCAGCTGTGGAATCTCCGGTTGCCGACAAGCAGCCTGAAGTCACGCCAGCTTATGAATCGCCGATGACAGCACCAGCACAACCGGCAATGGAATCCCATATGCCGCCAATGCAGGGCTATCATGATCCAATGGGAGGAGGACATGCCATGCAGCAACCTTATTCAACGGCTCCAATGCATACACCTGGCATGGATATGCGTGGAGATCATGCTGCAGCATATGGGACTGCACCGAATCGGAATGTGAACGTGCAGCCAGTGCAATTCGCAAGTTTCCAATCGGCTCCATACCAACAGACGGATGAATCTAATCTAAATTTATTGTTGGACATCCCACTCAAAGTCACAGTAGAATTAGGTAGGACACACAAACAGATCAAGGACATCTTGGAGCTTTCCCAGGGCTCCATTATCGAGCTGGACAAGCTGGCGGGCGAGCCTGTCGATATTCTTGTCAACAACAAGCTGATCGCGAAGGGCGAAGTTGTTGTAATCGACGAGAACTTCGGCGTGCGTGTCACAGATATTATCAATCAGTGGGATCGAATTCAAAAACTACAATAAGATTTGGGGAGGATTCTCAACGATGGCAAACCGTATTTTGATCGTAGATGACGCAGCGTTTATGCGAATGATGATTCGCGACATTTTAACTAAAAATGGTTATGATGTTGTCGCGGAAGCATCGGACGGTGCACAGGCGATCGAAAAGTACAAAGAACATAAACCAGACCTGATTACAATGGATATTACAATGCCGGAAATGGATGGAATTACAGCGCTTAAAGAAATTCGCAAATCCGATCCGAATGCCAAAGTCATTATGTGTTCCGCGATGGGACAGCAGGCAATGGTTATTGATGCGATTCAAGCAGGAGCGAAGGACTTCATCGTGAAGCCGTTCCAAGCGGATCGCGTAATCGAAGCAATCAAGAAGACATTAGGTTAATTGTATGAAAACTGACAGCGGTCAACTGATGCAATCATCTGGTGTCGATGGATATTTATCGAGCTTATTGACCGTGTTGTTGTCACTTGCCGTCATCATCGTACTTATCGTGCTGTTCATCAAGCTGTTAAGCCGCAAAAACCGAATGTGGCAAATGAACCAAAGTATCCGAACGTTGGGCGGCACCGGCCTCGGACCAAACAAGTCGATGCAAATCGTAGAAGTTGGCGATGTCGTCTATGTATTGGGCATTGGGGAAGATATTACGCTTATCGATAAAATATCCGATCCGGCCCAAGCGGCACGCTTTACCGCGGCGCTTGAACGCGAGCAGCCGACAGCGGCATGGCCAACATCCTGGTCGGAGTGGAAACAACGTCTGCGAGTTGGACGCAATGGACGAACTATTGACAGTAACACGAAGCCAGAAGAGACGGAGTCTGTCTCATTCCATGAAATGTTTCATGAGAAGCTTGAGCGCATGCCGAAGCGCAGCGAGCAAGTGGAGCAGTTATTGAAGGAAGATAATAAAGAAGATCGGTAGATGGATTCATGAACAAAAAATTGTTACTATCTGTAACCGTCGCACTGTTTGTATCCAGCATGTCAGCTCATTGGGCTATGGCATCTCCCATTATTCCGGACATCGACATTAAGGTCGGCAGCGGAGGACAACCTGGAGCATCATCAATTTCGATATTGCTGCTTATTACGATATTGAGCTTAGCTCCAGCAATTCTGGTGCTGATGACCTCCTTCACACGAATTGTGGTTGTCCTGGGGTTCGTGCGGACGTCCCTAGGGACGCAGCAGATGCCGCCCAATCAGGTGTTGATTGGTCTGCGCTCTTTCTAACTTTGTTTGTGATGTCCCCGACAATTGGCGAAGTGAATCAATCAGCCCTGCAGCCGTATTTAAAGGGTGAGTTGAACCAGACCCAAGCGCTCGAGAAGGCATCTGTTCCGATGAAGAAGTTTATGTTCTCACATACACGTGAGAAAGATTTGCTCTTATTTATGAAATACACCAAAACGGATAAACCGAAAACATACGAAGATATTCCGTTAACCGTACTCGTGCCTGCATTTGCGATCAGTGAGTTGAAGACGGCGTTCCAAATGGGATTTATGATCTTTATTCCATTCTTGGTCATTGATATGGTTGTGGCCAGTACGCTTATGGCCATGGGGATGATGATGCTGCCTCCGGTTATGATATCGCTGCCGTTCAAGATTTTATTGTTCGTGCTCGTAGATGGCTGGTATCTCGTAGTGAAATCACTGCTCATGAGCTTCAATACATGACGCGAGTCAGACATGGCGAACGGGAGGAATGAACATGAGTGCAGAATTTATTATGGGTCTGGCAGGACAGGCTGTGTTCACTGTTCTTAAAGTGAGCGCACCGATGTTGGTAGTTGCCTTGGTCGTCGGATTGTTAATAAGCATTTTTCAAGCGACGACACAAATTCAGGAGCAGACGCTTGCGTTCGTACCGAAAATTGTGGCAGTTATGATCGTTGTGCTGTTGTTCGGACCCTGGATTTTAACGACACTCGTGGATTTTACGCACAATATTTTAAATAATTTGCATCATTATATCGGTTAGGCAGTGAAGCCATGGAAATGCTCGTACAAGCTTTCCCTGTTTTTTTGCTCTCGATGTGTCGAATCGCGGCGTTCTTTGTCGCTGTTCCTGTCTTTTCTTCCCGAGGCGTGCCGATTCGGTTCAAGATCGGACTTGCATTTTTTGTCAGCTTAATCGCTTATTTATTGTTTGGGCTTGGTAAGAGTGTACCGACAGATGGAACTTATATCGTTTATATTGTCCGGGAAATAATGATAGGCCTGCTCATCGGATATTTAGCACAGCTGTTCTTTTCTATCGTGCAGACAGCAGGTTCGTTCATCGATATGCAGATTGGGTTCGGCATGGCCAATGTCATTGACCCGTTGACCGGGACAAGTTCGCCTGTGATGGGCAACTTTAAATACATATTTGTTGTTCTATTGTTTCTTGGAATGAATGGTCACCATTACTTTATCGACGGAATTATGCAAAGTTTTAAGTGGCTGCCGCTAGATGAGAATGCTTTTTTTGCTCAAATCGCAAATGGGAATATTACAGATTTCATTGTTAAGTCATTCACCGAAGCATTCACCATTGCTTTCCAAGTGTCTGCACCGCTTATCGTTGCTCTATTTTTAACGGACGTAGCACTTGGATTTCTAGCGCGAACGGCGCCGCAATTCAATATTTTCGTCGTCGGTATTCCGCTTAAGCTAATTGTTGGTCTTCTTATGCTGCTGCTAGTCGTACCAGGTCTTGTGTACGTACTGCAGCAATTGTTCTCTACGCTGTTCGAAGCGCTCGATCAGCTGCTACGCATGATGCAGGGGGCGAGATGATGAAGCAGCTTCACGATGTACACAGAGATGAGTCGAATCGCCACACATATGTACTGCGTTATCCTCTGGATTTGCAGCTGTTCTCGCAAGAAAAGACAGAGAAAGCAACGCCGAAAAAACGGCAAGAAACCCGTAAGAAAGGGCAAGTTGCCAAAAGTATGGATCTCTCAGGAGCGTTCATTCTCTTGGCTGGGTTCTCTTGCTTGTTCATGCTCGGCGGTTTTATGAAGGATCGGATCGTCGAGCTGTTCCAAGATGTGCTGCAGAATCGGCTTACAATGGACGTGACGGCGAACAATGTGCTGGACTACTTCAGCTCCATTTTTCTTAAACTGATGGTTATATTGGCACCGTTGTTTATTTCAGCAATCGTTATTGCGCTCGTCGTCAACTACATGCAGGTGGGCTTCTTATTTACTGGTGAGCCGCTGAAGATGAAGCTGGAGAAGATTGATCCGGTAAAAGGTTTCAAAAATATCTTTTCCATGCGTTCTGTAGTTGAG
>NZ_JMDX01000161.1:0-13937 GCF_000935845.1 Paenibacillus sp. E194 | reverse complement strand
ATCGCCCATACTGCCGGCTGAATATGCGATTGTTTTGCTGGACGCGGTATAAATGTGGAAATGGTTGAATCTTCACTAAAATGGTATAGCATCGCTGATCTCCTTCATATATTCTAGTTGTCTTCGTACTGTCTTGAATCTCATGTCTCCTCTATCATTCAAATCATATCTACTGTCTACCATGATATGATTTCTCCAAATCAGTTTCCAGCTACAATTCTAATAAATATAATTTGAGATCCAACAGATCTCGAATCATCGCATCCGCCTCTGCAGGTATCTCATAATACTTGTCTTCCTTCCAGATTGCAGTCATTCCAATTGCACGGCTTGCCCTCACGTCATTGTCCGGATGATCGCCGACGTAAATCGCTTCTTCTGCTCGAACAGACAGTTTATACAATGCACGATGGAAGATAGCTGGATCTGGCTTGCGTAGCCCTTCCCACTCGGAAATCAAGATACAGTCAAAATAGGCTTCAATGCCAAGACCCTGCACATTCGCATACTGAAATTGACCATATCCATTCGATAGCAACCCAAGCTTCAAGCCTTGCTGCTTGATGAGGTCCAGTACCTCCAGCAAATTCGGAAAGCCTATGCAGTGTCGGTGGAAATTCGTGATGTAATCCTCAAGTAATTCCTCCCACGACATGTCCAACCCACATTCCTGAATCATCTGCTGGTAAACTGCATCCTTCCATACATAACCCCGGCAATCCAGCTCGACAAATCGATTCACGAAGGCCTGCTTATCGATCTTCTGCAAGCCTCTGAATCTCACATATTGATCCTCAAGAAAAGATAGCAATGAGCTCTCTCGATCCAATAACGTACCATCCAAATCGAAGATAACAGCCTTCACACCGACACCTCCCGACTCGTACACCCGCTCATTGTAAACATCAACTATCACTCACTTATGAGAATGTAGTATGATTATTCACTTCCAACTCGATCAGTTCAACATGCTCCTCACCATAACTATCTGACCAACGCAATTTGACATAACTGCCAGCGAAGTCATCCTTCGTCATGGTCCGCTCGAACTCCGTAGGCTCGCTTTGAGTGGAGCCCAAGTGATCCAATTCCGATAATAGTTGCACACTGCCGTTCGTAGCTAGCATTCCACTCGTAAGAACTCCCTCTTCGCGTTCCCCATGCTTCTCGTAATATTCAATATAGAACGATGAGGAATCCTTAATATCCTTGGTGTCACCCAAGTAAGTCAATGATGCAGATCCTCTTCGTATCGAATTCGATGTTCGCATCACCTGATAATGACGAAGCTTCCAGTGCTCTGACTGCCCTCTTAACTCGAACACATCCAACGCAGGTTGCACAACTGTCTCATTTTCTTTCTCTTTCTCTGTCAAAAGGCATCCTATCGTGATCAAGTTTGTAATAAGCAAGATAAGCGCTATCCCCCATGCTGCTTTAGAATGACGCATCATGCTCAACCTCCGTGCTTCCGATTGTCATCTTCAATTACCACTTCTGAATATATCCCGCCTTGCGCAAATACTTCTCATTGAATGGATTCAACTCTGGAATCGGTTCATCAAGAGCGAAATACTTCACTTCCAAACCCTCAAGATCATTCACGACAGGTGTTCCCGTTACATCCAAAGCTTCATACACAGCAATTACATTATAGACTTCATCACCGTGCGGGTATTGGAAGTACATATCCGATCCAGACAACAGTGTAACAAATTTCATTCCTCCTGCACGAAGTCCCGTTTCCTCATAAAGCTCGCGATGCGCCGCTTCCTCCATCGATTCCCCTAATTCCATTGCGCCGCCTATCGTTCCCCAATCCAGAGTATCCGCCCGCTTTTGAAGCAATAAGTGGCCTGCTTCATTAAATACGAGTACACAGGCACCTACTAAAAGCAATGGCTTCGTACCTACAACTTTCCGCAATTCCGATATATATCCCATGTCTTTCATATCTCCTTTATGAACGCTGTGTTGTTAAGTAGAATGCTGAATATGAATATTAATCCCAAAATTAGGCATAATCATTATCCTAAAAACAGGAACCGATGTACATACAAAAAAAGCCATGCTTCCTTCGTTAAGATAAGCTGGCTGTTCTGGCTTACTTTGCATTTATGTAGTAGATGAGATGATCTGTCCACGCGTCATTTTCATATATAAATCCTTTTCGAATACACTCAAACTTCATTCCAACCCCTTCTGCACATTTGATTGAAGGAGTATTATCAAGGTTAATATGCGCCTCAATGCGATGATAATTAAGTTTGTCAAACGCAAAAGTAATTGCTGCAGCTACAGCCTCTTTTCCATAACCCCTTCTCCAGTATTGATTATGAATCATATAACCTAATCTGGCCCATTGAAAATCATCCCGCAATAGCGTAGAAAAATCGATGGCCCCTACATGGGCGTTGTCTTCTTTTCGAAAGATCCCGAAAAAATATAGTTTATCTTCGACAGCCAATCTTTGATGATTGTCTATCTCGAGTTGAAACCATTCTTCGGTGTATCTGCTCATCTCAACGGTGCCTTCATCATATTTGTGCTGTGCAGGCAGCCTATTTTCATATCCAGCTAGCCATGTGAAGTAGTCCTCTCCCTCAAGCGGTCTAATCACAAGCCGTTCTGTCTGTATACGGTTAGTGAACTTGTTCAACCAAACACCTCATTTTCAACTGAGATTTATTATGATAAAGAGCGCTATTTCTCCACGGCATACAGATAATGAAGCATATCTCCGATCTGATATGGCTTGACGAATTCTTTTATAACAGCCATCCCTAGATCCCATAATCCAAAGCCATACTCTTGATAGCGCGCGTTCTGCCGATCCAACCATGCTTGTACATCAGCATCCTCAAACTTGCGATCATAGGCATACATGACCTCTTCATCCTGCAGAATCTCGCATAAATCTGGATAATCTGCCTGGTTCATCTGCCGCAATTGCAGCAGCTCTGTTTCTAGTATCATCTCTGCCTCCCCTTAATGCTTCATTAGGATACAATAGCCAACCTACGCCCTTATTGCGATTTCGATCAGTTCCTGTTCAATACGATGAGCATCATCAAGATGGAACATATGAGCGGATTTATCCATCCAGATCAACCGTTTGCCAGCAGGGGCCTCCAACTCCGCGCAAAACGTTTCTACAAACTGCCCATGCACATGAACATCATGTCTGCCACGACAAGATACACCTGGCAACGGCAGACCAGGACCACCATGAAGCATAAGCAGGATAGGAAGACCTTCTCTTATCGATTGAACCAATATGTATTGTTCAATTCCACCGATCTGAACCTTCTCAATCTTATTGATGCCAGTATGAGGAATGTTGAACCCTCGTTTAGCTAACCATTTCATAGAGCTCCCCCTTGCAATCAGTGCGTTCCACGCAAACGGTACCAATAGCGATATGCCTCTTTGTACTGAAGCTTCTGATAGAGTTGCAAGGCAGGCGCATTGTTCTGTACGATGAGAATATAGTTGCGAGATGCCCCTAAGCCCAGTCGCGGTTTTATGAGAATCCAGGACTGGGCCAACTTTCATCAAATTCCTTATATGTACCTTACAAATAGACTTTTCGCTTGAATACAGCAATGATATCTCTGGACTGACCATGGGTGGTGCTCGTGTCGAAGCAGGACACTAACTCCCATCCTTCGTAGCCGGCTTCATTCAGCATTTGCTCGAAGCCATCTTCATCGACCTTGCCGCCCAGAAATCCTCCTGTCTTATATTTGATCGTACGATATTCCCACTTCGTATCCAACTTATCATCTCCCAAGATAGCCAAAATAACTGTTCTCGTAAATTATATCACGATACTTCAGACAGATGATGACGCCCCTGCTGAAACGCCATGTCTCTCCCGAAATTCTCGCGCTAGTATACTCATCAAAATAGAGTCGTGGTATTCATGATTGTAGTAAAGTGCTTCTCTCTGAATCCCCTCTTGTACAAACCCAATCTTCTCGTAGGCTCGGACTGCCCTTGCATTGTATGAAAATACAACCAATTCAATTCGATTGAGGTTCAGCATACCGAAGCCGTAATCCAACATAAGAATCATTGCTTCCGAACCGTACCCTTGCCCGCAGTCCTCTTCAGCGAATATCGCGATACGAATATGACCGCTCCGATTCGATGGATCCATATCCATAATCGCAATTTCTCCAATCGGCCGATCATCCTCCTGCAGCGCGATAACGAACTGTGCCCGTTCACGGTCAGATGCAATTGTATCCAAATAGTTTCGCAGTACTTCTCTGGAAAACAACTTTTTCGTACCAGTCAATCGGTTAGACTCCTGTTGGAGTAATGCCTCATAGTACCAATCTATGTCGTCACCAGTAAATGGACGTAAGTATATTCTTTTTCCTGCTATCCCTTTGCGTGAATTGCTCATTTTACGTCACCCTCTTCAGTATATTTAAAAGAAAAATAGTTATGTAGCCGTGTTCTTTGCTTTTCGAACTTCAAGTTCATTTTCGACCCTTTGCCGCAGCGCCTTTTCATTCAGCCCTTGCTGCACAAATTGAAACCGCGTGCCTGTTCTCCGCTGTACACGGTCTATGACTTGCCCAGAATGATACAATTTTCTCCCTCTGACTCCTGATCCCACAGCATTTCAGGTGAAATGCACTGAAGACATGACAACAGCTTTACTTGATAGTGGGAAACCAGTCGATGTTTGGATATCAACAGAAACTCATCTAACTGTCTATCATCCACCATATCTCCACCCTCATTTCCAGCTTCAATAGCGCCACTCAGACAATCATCCTGTAGATAAATAATCCTAGGCCTACGACCATAATGATAGCCCCGCCGATCTTGGTAAGCATGATGTAGTCATCACTGGGCCCGGAGTCTCCATCTACGGCCCACCCATGCTTCATCTCCCATCCGAATTCAGGAAAGAAGAAGCTGACAGCTCCTGCAATAATAATAAGAACAGCGAGAAAAGTCATAAGCAGCACGTCCTCCGCTTCACTTATTTGCCTTCATTTCGACCTTACTCTTGGAAAGAAGCCTGATAGTGACTTGTATCTCCATGCTGAACAATTACAGCTTGTGGTTCACCAGCAATAATCTCTACCTGACTGAGACTAGTTGGCTGAATGTGTGGCGGCTCCCAGAGTTGATCTGGAAGTCTGTGCTCAAAGTAAGCCATCAGCGTCTTCACGACAACTGTATGTGTCACGATCAGAATCGACTTGCCTTCGTTGTCCGCAATCATGGACTGTACATACGGCAGCACTCGATGACGAAGCTCTTCGAATGTCTCTCCGTTCACGCTCTTATATTCGGTCGGCTCATACCAAAATGCCTCGAACTGATCTGGATAGGCTCGCTGCAATTCATCTGCAAGCTGTCCTTCCCAGTCTCCCATATGAATTTCCTTCAACGCATCCGTACTAATAATCGGGATATCACGCTCCCCGCGAATGAGCCGTGCCGTCATATCCGTTCTGCCGCTGCTGCTGGCATAGATGCAATCAATCGCTGTATCCTTCATCGCTTCACCCAACCATTGTGCCTGCCTAACCCCAAGCGCCGTCAACGGGGAGTCCATATGCCCCTGCATGCGCCGCTCCACATTCCATTCGGTTTGGCCGTGGCGGACAATATATAAGGTTGTCTTCTTGCTCATCGCTATCACTCCTATTCGCGAGCCGTTACTCGTTCGAAGATTTTTTCTTGCCAAATAAAGCTACATCAGCCGCAAATGCAATGCAGATCGAGACTGGATACGACAAGATTCTACTATTCGTAAGATAGAATAAAAGAGAGGATAATATGCCCACGATCATGATGAAAAGCACAAGTCTGATTAGGTTCCACATGCCTTCCCTCCATTTGACTCGACTTCAGACATGGTTCAAACGTCAGATCTCACATGGATGTTCGCAATTGTTCAAAAGCAATCCTAGCACATACAACACAACCCGATCTGAGATACGGATGATCCTGGATCGGGCTTATCATGAGTAAATGCTGTTCCATTATTATACATACGAATCGCGATATTAGAAGTTACAAAATCGTTGTTCTGTCAATGCGCACTCGGAATATCGTGAACCGGCAGTATATCCCACATGTAAGGCATAACAACGCAGTATCATCCGATCACCGAGCTATGCCCTGCGATATGCATTCCAATCAAATTGCTGCAAGTCTTCTACTTGGAACGTTTCTCTTAGCAGTACGCCAAGTGAATAATTGCCTAATTCCTCTCGATAGCGCTGCTCGGCACGGAAAAATGCCTGCGGCAGTATGACTTAAATAAAATATGCGGCATTAATCAGATATCTCGGGACTTTGCTGCTGGCCGCGTTAGTCTTCAAGACATGCGGCATCGTCTATTCGCAATTGAAAGGGATGTGTGCAAGCTGAAGCTGTGGCACAAGTTCATATGCACAGCCTGCTTGAGTGGGAGCATCATTCTCCTATTTGGAGGATCATTCGTGGATATGCCAGCAGCCATATTCGCAGGCCTCGTTGCCTATTTCATGCATTCATGGCTGACACGAGCATTGCATGCGCCCTTCCTGCCTGAATACGGCGCCGCCTTGCTTGGCGGTGTGGCAGGCTACATAGGTTTTACTTATAGAGGGGGTGCATCTTGATCTCATCATGATGGGGGCAGTAGCTCCACTCGTACCGGGCATCGCTATCACGAATGCGATTCGCGATATGATGGCCAGACATTATATTTCCGGCATGATCGTGGCAATCGAAGCGTTGTTTACCGCTAACGCGCTTGGCGCCGGCATTGCAAGTGCATCTTATCTATTTCTTCGGTAAATCAGACAAAGAAAGAAGGGGCTTGACGATGAGAGATATCGCCATTCATATGATATTCAGCTTCCTAGCTGCTGTATCGTTCGGGGTTCTATGCAATGTGCCAAAGCGTTCGGTTATTGCGGGATGACTGATAGGCACGATCGGCTGGATCACTTATATCCAGCTCATTCCCCGAGGATTCGGTGTTTTTCTATCCAGCTTCACGTCTGCGTTTTTACTGGCTTTCGCTGCGAGGGCTGCAGCCAGCAAGTTCCGCTTGCCGATTACGGTATATGTCGTACCTGGATTAGTGCCGATCGTGCCCGGCATTACATTCTATGAGGCGCTTGGCAGACTAATTGCCGGCAGCGACTCCTTCTCAGGCTCCGGAATTGTGCAAGCTGCATTCGGAGCAGCAGGTATTGCTTGCGGTATAAATAGTATACTTTTGCTAAGACAGAGTTAACAAAATTGTTTTTTTCTTCTGGATATTTGTGTTTATTATGGGTGGATACGTTGAAAGCTTACATTTCTTTCTGAGAGATCCTATTCTACTACGGCTTCTGTCATTTTCCCATCTAGATTTTTAATCGCATGCACCGAATTATCCTGAATGATGCCTGTTTCTACAAAGCCAAATGAAGCGTATAATTCTTTAGCTATGACATTACTTTTATGATAAAAGAGGTCTACATATTGTGCTTCCCCATATGGCATATTTTCAATATCCATCAACATTTTTTCAAAGGCAAGCTTGCCATATCCTTTCCCCTGATAACTCTTATCAATCATAAAATGCCAAATGAAATAGGTCTTCTTCCCGTAATTAACTTCATTTTGAAATGATTCATGATCCGTCGTATCATAAATATACATCAAAAATCCAATCATCGTATTATTCGCATAAATAGCTAATGGAGAAGCTGGTATACCATCTGTGTTCAACATATGAGCGTCTGCGAAGCATCTAAGGTTAGTAGTTTCTAATATAAATTCTTTCTGGTTTTCTTCAACATCAAGCGCTATTACTTCATCTATGTTATCCCCGTCTATTTTTCGTAATTCAATCATCTTTTTATCTCTCCTCTCTAAGTCAAGCCACTTTCACACACGGCCTAAAACATTCCAAATATCATTTCCATAATTCTCAAAACATGCATCATTATCAACATCGATAGATTCAAAGAGGGGCTTCGTTCGCTCAGCGTCGATTTCTCTCCATCCACTGAACGGCATAATCAACAAGCTCTCGGACAGGCATTATCAATGCATCTGCATTTGCTATTTTCCCGCTGCGCACATAACCAGTATCACGGGCAAAGTCTGCCCCCAGCTTCTCAAAGTCATCGGTATCGAAGTCTACATCTTGATAGGCTACCCATGATTTCACACCGTCTACAATCATAGGAGACTTCAACACCATCATCTGCTTGCTCGCATAGTCAGCACGATACTCAGCCAAATGTATAGACGTATTATTGCTATGCCCAACGCCCAGCAGCAAGATCCAACCGTTTAGCTCGTACAGTTTCGCTATCGGAGACTGTTCACCCAGACAGTAATCGAGACTGTGATTCGCAATGATCCGATCCTTGTTCGCTCCCCACGCAGCAAAGGAAACCTGAGGGTGATAGCTGCGCACAACCCCGCTCTGCTTACGGAAAAGTTCTGGAATGATCCCCATCTCCAAGCACGGTGTAAATGCATTATCAAATGCTGGCATTTGCTCCCGAATCGGTTCCCACCACGATTCCGGAACAGGAGGGCATTGCCATGTCGATGGATCTGATAAATCCACGGTATGCGTTGGCATGACCAGAGTTCCCTCCTCACTTAGCTGCTCTTCGAGCGCCAGAATGACAGCTGATGGGCCGCCCGCTACCCAGCTGCCTAATGATTTCATAGAGGAGTGCAGAATAAGGTTCATCCCCGGCTGCACGCCCAGAGCCTCAAAATCTTTCGTTAATGTCTCAATCGTAAATAGTTCCCCGCTCATGACTTCCATTTCAAATCCCACCTTATCTGGTTACTCTCTATTTGCTCGTCCATGTTGTTCGTACGTAACCCATCTTCATTCCTACCCGCTCCATATTACGATGGCTTGGTGAGAGAAATGCGCACTGGCTAACGGCCAACCGACAGCCTTTCTTCGCTGCTTCTACGATTCTATGTTTCAACAGCCGGTTCTGTAATCCAAGCCTGCGATATTCCGGTAAGGTCGCCGCAAATGTAAAGGAGGCAATACTATTGTGCATATGCATGACACCTGCAGCGGCAGGCTGCTGATCAACATAAGCGACATAGAACTTCCAGCCCGGACGATGATATAAAATTCGATTATTCATCGCGACATGCGGGATTCCGCTATCCGGCAATCCAGTTCCTTTGCAATGAATCGCGGCATACATTTCGAAATCGTCTTCTTGCAGCTCAGCTACGCGAATGCGCTGATCATCCAGCCGATCTTCTGTATACGCATTCGGCTCTATCCCGATATACATGGATGTATGATGACCAGAGGGATACATACCTCGCTCTGACAATCGCTTTAGAAATGGGGCGTCTACCATCCCGGGCACAATTTCGAACTGCGGCTTTCCTCCTTGATTCGTGAAGAACTTCATCATATCGTCGATTCTATCTATATCCGCGCTTCTGCATCCTTTTATCGTGTTGAAGGTCGGCCAAGGCATTCCTGCACTAAAGTAGCACGCAGCCTCACCGAATCGCTGCAATTCTACAGTTTCTGGATTGCCCGATTTCTGTTGAATCGCAAGCATCCGATCCCACATATAATTGATTTCGGATTGTTCGATTTCATTGATTAGCTCTTCGGATGCGATGATGCTGCTCATTTTCTGTCCACCTCTAACTCTAGTAGATATCGTTATACTATTCACACAGATTCGAGACTGCAGAGCAGGATCAATACTCCAGCTATTATCCCCGTAATAGATCGCACGTAGATACATTATGTATCACTTGCAATGAATAAATATACAGCACCCTGTCCTCTACAAAAGAGACACTCTATTGTGGCCCTAACTGAGGAGCAACCCGATGCTTCGTAGCCTGTTCATAACCATAGGCCAGTTTCAGCAAAGTCGGTTCCGCATAAGCCCTTCCGACAAAGGTAACTCCTTGCGGCCCTTTCGTCGTATAGCCCCCAGGCGCTATAATCCCTGACTCGGCATATCCCGCCGGGATGGTGATGGATGGATACCCGGCCCGAGCAGCCAGCTCAGCGCCATGCTCATTGCCAAGGAAGAACAGTGCATCCAGTTGATGCTTATTCAAGATATCTTCGATTCCATGGCTAGCCTCCTCCTGATTGCGAGTGAGGCTTGCAAGATATTCTGGCTCCGTTAGCGTACCACTTGTCTCTTCTACCCATAGGAGCACATTCTGACCGTATTTCAAGGCAATGTCAGCGTGCGCTTCATTGTACGCAATTACCTCTTTAAGAGAGTGAACGGGCATCGTATTGTCCAATCGAGCTAAATAGTCATTTAGCGCTTTCTTGAATTCATATCGAAGTACATTGGAATCCCATTTCACATGCTGACAAGACAGCTCCACCGGATCAATGATAGTTGCCCCCTTGCTTCTCAATACCTCGATGGCAGATTCCATAATTGCTAACCTCGCTTCATCCAAGTCCTGATAATAAAATCTTGGAATCCCTATTCGCGCCTGCCCGATGAAGCTCTCATCTAAAAATGGTGTATAATCGCGATAAGATCGAGACTTACTTGTCTGAGTACATGTATCTGTCTCGTCGATCCCCGTTATCGCACCTAGTACTATGGCTGCATCTCTTACGGTTCGCCCCATCGGCCCAGCCGTATCCTGACTTACCGTAATCGGAATAATTCCGCTTCGGCTGACGAGTCCTAATGTCGGCTTAATGCCAACAATGCTATTTTGACTGGATGGAGAAATAATGGAGCCCGACGTCTCCGTTCCAATTGCTGCAGCTGTTAAATTCGCCGCTACCGCAACGGCCGATCCCGAACTCGACCCGCCAACAAATAATTCGCCTGGCCCGTATGGATTAAGCGTCAGCCCACCTCGTGAACTATAACCCGCCCACATTGTGCTTGACATAAAATTTGCCCATTCGGTCATATTTGCTTTTCCAAGAATGATCGCGCCCGCCTCACGAAGACGTGCTGCTACGTAAGAATCCTCTGGTGCGATCCATTCCGCCAGTGCGATCGAACCTGCACTTGTATGCAGCCTGTCATGTGTATCGATATTGTCCTTCAATACAATTGGGATGCCATGCAGCATCCCACGACATCCTCGTTCTTGCCGTTCTTTATCGAGTTCACGTGCAATCGCAATCGCATCCGGATTAACTTCCAAAATGGAACGAAGCTCCGAATCAACCTTACGGATACGTTCCAAATAGACGTTAACCAGCTCTTCCGCAGTCAGTTCTCCCGCAGTCATTGCCGCCTGCATACTTGTAATGTCTACTTCAATAATCCATGTAGATAATAATTTCATGTTCGATTCAACAACCTTCTCTGTCATGTCTTTTTCTAAATCTATCATTCTTGTTCTAACCATCTACTGTGTGAATATATGATGCATTCTTCTAAGCAGAGCCTGCACCAATAAACTGAATGACTCCGATTCCAAATGTAACAAGGAAAATAACGATGACTGCAATGATTACATACTTGAACCCTCGAATAAACCTCTGATTTCTCTCAAGCTGCTTCTCTACCTCCGCTAGGCGCTGTTCAAGGTCTTGCAGATTTACTTCCTTTGACATGTCTTCGTTCCTCCTAATGAAGATAATCTATTGGAATAAACCGGATGGGCAGCTGGTAAGGATGGTTGCTCGTTCATCGACTTAACTTATTACTCATTTGCTTCGCTTGATGAAGCAGACTTGGAATGGCTTAGGAGCCATTGATATAGCTCAGGATTTTGATAGGTTTCCGTCCATGAATCATGATTGGCATTCTGATATATGGTTAGCTTGGCATTGACGCCTGCCGCGTTAGCCGCATCTACCATTTCGCTCGATTTTTCAGCAGGTATGATATCATCTTGCGCACCATGGAATGCCCAGATTGGTGTATGCGTGAGCTGTACTGCTTGTTGTGGGTTCCCCCCTCCACAGATCGGCGCAATCGCAGCGAATTTATTGGGGTAATCTGCAGCCAAGTTCCATGTTCCAAAGCCCCCCATACTCAGACCAGTTGCATAGATCTTGCTTTCATCAATACGATAGGTTTCGCATACGTCATCCAGCAAAGCGATAATCGCATCGCGTTCGATTTCCCATAATGATTCTTCCGGGCATTGTGGAGAGACTATAACAAAAGGGAGTTTCTCTCCCTTCTCAGCCAACTTCGGCGGACCATGCCGCTTCACTAATTCGATGTCGTTCCCTCTCTCGCCAGCCCCATGCAGGAAGAGCAGCAATGGCCATTTCACCGCAGGTTCCACTTCATACTTGTCAGGCAAATATAATAGATAATTTATCTGTACTTGCTTCGTAATCTCACGCTGCATTCGATGTGATAATTGCGTCATTCATCATCAGCCTCCTGGTTTACATAATAGAAAGTACGTTCCCTACTACAGCTTATATTGATATCCCTTGTAGCTCATTTCTCTCTGGAACCCTATTCGCTCTGCAATTGCGCTCGACGGCTTATTCGATGCTGTACAGTCCCAGCACATCGATTGTCCTTGGGAAAACAAATGCTCCGCATAAGCATGAACTGCAATCTGCGCAAGCTTGCGTCCACGATATTGTTCTATCGTGTCAATTCCTAGTGCGTGAATGTGGCGGTATCGGAAGCCAGTCATACACAAGCTTGCGACGGTCTCATTGTGCATCACACAAAAACCGCCGCCTTCTTGTAGAAACTGCTCCGTAGATTCCCAAAAGTCCAGTAGTCTGGATTCAAGAAAAGAATGATTCCGAATACTCTTATTTTGCAGCAGTTCCTTCGTAACCTGGACAACCGTATAATCACCGTCAGGCAATTGGATTGCATCTTGCTTGTAATCCGGCAACATTAGCGAATATACATAAGATGTCCATGAGGACAACTCTCGATCGGCAAATATGTGCTCAATCGCTTGATTCCAACTTGGATGAGTGCCGATGCATTCTGCCCACCCCAGCCCTAATTCCATCGCTTCTTCACGTAGCACTTCATACATATAGACTCTTATGTCCCTATTGAAGGATGCATTAGTAGCGTCACCAACAAATAAAAAACCATCTAAATTGCCCTGCCACACCATTGCGGACCTTGGCGAGTCCGGATGATCGACAAATATTCTACCTGGGTTGGTGCCTGCAACGATCGCCTTCGGCTCCAGCATCGTTGTGCAATTTACTAGATCCTTGCATATATAAAATTGATCGCGCTCAAGCTCAACTATCATATGTATCTCGCTCTTTTCGTTTTGTTGATAGGTGTGTTAACGAATTCTCTTCTCTAAGCAGTAAAACGGAACATCCGAATGTGGGAAAATAACCGTCCCTCTTATTTCATAGTGTAAATGTTGATAGAATGATAAAGCCCTTTCATTTTTGGAATAGCAATCTAATCGAATGCTAGAAAGAGAATGGTTGCCTGCATACCACTCTGCAAACCCCATTAATTTCGTTGCTATCCCTAGTCCCTGCAATCCCGGATCAACCCCAAGGCGATATACAACAAGACACTCCGCATCCTGACCAGACTGCCATTGAATCGTCTCATACTCGGTAGGCTGACTACTGTGCAAGGTAATGACTCCACAAATCAAATCATCCTTAAAATAGGCATACATTGACCCACTGACTATACTTTGTTCTACCACTTCCGCGTTGGGATAATGTTCATCCCATTGATCGATTCCTTGAGCAATCATATGTGCTGTGCAATGCGAGAATAGCTTCATGATGTGGGGTAACTCCAACTTTTCAGCTAAACGAATGGTCACTTTATTTCCTTCTCTCTATTGGTTTGCACGAAATGTTGCAGTGATTTATTGCTCTCATTCGCATCTCCCCCACTTACCACTGTATTCCTCACTGAATGCGGAATTAACGATCCTGATGATAGGTATTCCGTCAATCGCATAACCCCAATATATCGCTTAAAAGTGGAAGATTGCTTGTG
>NZ_JMDX01000160.1:0-14210 GCF_000935845.1 Paenibacillus sp. E194 | reverse complement strand
GTGCGCCTATTATCTCTCTGACGATGACATTCCTGTGGCTCAATTGAAGGAGCACTTATCCAAGGAATTGCCGGCATACATGATCCCTTCCTTCTTTGTACATAAAAGAGAGCTTCCACTCAATACGAGCGGGAAGGTGAATCGGAATGCGCTGATCGCGGACAAAGACTATTTAGACGCAGCTTCAACAAGCGACACAGCACCAAATACCGATTTAGAGGTTCTTATTGCCTCTGTGTGGCAAGAGGTACTTGGAATTACTCATGTCGGTGTGGATGATAGTTTTTTTGAAATCGGCGGACACTCGATAGCCTTAATACAAATGCACAACAAGCTGAAAAAAACATTGACGCAGGATTTCCCAATCACGATGCTGTTCCAATATCCTACTGTACGACTGCTGGCCGATCATTTCAATCAAGCTGAGGGAGAGACGATTACCGATCGGAAATCATTCTTCCAACGGGACAGAAAAGTCGTTCGATCGGATATCGCGATCATCGGCATGTCCATTCACGCGCCCGGGGCTTCTAATATTTATGATTTCTGGAATAATCTAAAAGGCGGCGTAGAGAGCATCCATTTCTATAAGGATGAAGAATTGCTCGAATTAGGCATTCAGCCCAGCATGCTGAAATCACCGAATTATATAAAGGCAAAAGGACGCATCGATGGCATTGATGAGTTCGATGCAAGCTTCTTCGAATATACACCTGGCGAAGTGCAGATGATGTCGCCACAGCTTCGTCTTCTCTATCAAGGGACATGGGAAGCGTTAGAGGATGCCGGATATTATCCCGGATCTGACAACTCGAAGATTGGGTTGTTTCTTGGCGGGTCTGACGATTTTGAATGGTATCGGAAGGTTCTGTTCGGCGAAAGTGGATTTAGTGATAAGTATCAAGCTTTTACCTTGAGCACGAATCACTTCTTGGCTACTCGGATCGCTTATAAGCTGGATATTAAAGGACCAGTTTATTCAGCGCTTACAGGCTGCTCGACAACGCTGGTTACCCCTCACTTATCGTGTCAGTCATTAATTCTTGGGGAATGCGATATTGCGGTTGCTGGTGGGATCACGATCGAACTGCCGAATGAGGGCGGCTATTATTACGAGGAAGGCATGATGTTTTCTCCAGATGGACATTGCCGGCCATTTGATGCCAAGGCGAAGGGAACCATGTTCTCGAACGGTATGGGATTAGTCGTGCTGAAGAGATTGGACGAGGCCATAGAGGATGGCGATCATATCTATGCTGTCATTAAAGGTTCCGCAATTAATAATGATGGAAGGCAGAAGATTGGTTTTGTGGCGCCAAGTGTGGAAGGACAAGCTGAGGTTATCCAGGAGGCATATCGTGTCGCAGGCATTGATCCAGAAACGATAACCTATGTTGAGGCTCATGGAACAGGCACCGCGCTCGGCGATCCGATCGAGGTGGAATCTTTGACGAAGGCGTTCGCATCTGAAAAGAAGCAATTTTGTACGTTAGGCTCGGTGAAAGGTAATGTAGGACATACTGATACAGCTGCTGGAGTGGTCGGCTTGGCGAAGGTTGCACTTAGCTTGGAGCACAAATATATCCCGCCAACGGTTAACTATACGGAACCGAATCCCAAAATTGATTTTGCGAGTACGCCATTTACGGTGCAAGCACAAGGAATGGAGTGGATGACCATCGGGACAGACAGCAAGCGCCGAGCAGGCATCAACTCGTTCGGGGTTGGCGGTACGAACGCCCATATGGTATTGGAGGAAGCTCCAAGCATGATAGAAAGCGGTGATCCAGAGCAGGTGAATTTGCTTGTGTTCTCCGCCAAGAGCAAAGAGGCGCTTGCCAATACCTCGCAGAACATCGTACAGCACTTGATTGACAAACCGGGCATTAACGTAACCGATGCGGCATGGACATTACAGGTAGGAAGGAAGCCATTTGCCTACCGTAAGGCACTCGTCGTGAATAACCGTTACGCCGATGATCCACAGCTTCTGCTGAAGCAGCTGCAAGACGCTGCTGTTCATGAGGTGCAGCCAGGCAAGCGTCAGGTATACTTCCTGTTTCCAGGACAAGGAAGCCAGTACCAAGGAATGGGCCGCTCCTTATACCGTTCCGCAGAACAAAGTGCAGTATCCCGCATATTCAAGCGGCATATGGATCATGTGCTATCATGCCTGACTGAAGACGAACGGCTGATGTTCGAGGATATGATATACGGCGATAGTGATAGTTTGCAAATCAATCAGACGGAGAACAGTCAATTTGCACTGTTTGCCACAAGTTATTCATTGGCGCTTACGATGCTGGAGCTTGGCATGAAGCCAGCAGGAATGATTGGACACAGTATTGGAGAACTTGCAGCAGCTACGGTCGCAGGTGTATTCGAACTGAAGGACGCGGTGGAGATTGTTCGCTTGCGCGGACATCTGATGCAGCAGCAGGAGCCAGGAGTAATGCTTGCCGTTATGGCGACAGCAAGCATGGCAGAGCCGGAACTGATTCCGAATGTGTGGATTGCTCTGGAAAATACGACAAATAGCTGCGTCGTTGGCGGGCGGGAAGAAGCGATTGCACAATTCGAAGCGAAGTGCGAGAAGCTCGGCTGGAAGGCAGTTCGGGTGAAAACATCCCATGCCTTCCATACGCCGATGATGGAGGAGGCTGCTCGTGAATTTGAGAAGCGACTCTCCGCCTATCGGTTCAACGAGCCTCGTATTCCGATCGTCTCGAATGTGAGCGGAGAATGGGTGTCGCCGAGCGAAATGAATCGGCCGTCCTACTGGGCAGCGCATATTTTGCGACCAGTGAACTTCGCCAAATGCCTGACACAAATCTTAAAGTCGGAGCACGATGTATTCATCGAAGTCGGGCGGGTCGTACCTTAAGTACATTTGCGAGACAACATGAATCCAAGGCTGCCGGTCAACATTTCGTGAACTTAATACGCCATCCGCAAGAGGCGCTGGATGATGTGGAATATATTCATCATAAGCTAGGACTCCTATGGGGAGCAGGTGTCGATCTCGATTGGAAAGCCATGCGAGGCAATACTGTTCGCAAGCGTGTGTCGCTACCAACCTATGTGTTTGACAAAGGACATTTCCCAATAGGTATTGCACATAGCGCTCCACAAGCATCATTACCACGATCAAATGCTGCTGTGCATCAAACGCCCTATTCTCAGCATTCGCAGAATCATGTGGATCGTCTCACAGTGGCAGCGACACTTCGTAACCAGAGTGAACTAGAGCAGGCGGTATTGGATGCATATAAATCAGTATTCGGTTTCGACACGATTGCAAGCGATCAAGACTTCTTCTCGCTTGGCGGCGACTCCTTGAAGGCGGTTAGCTTGGCTCATGCGATTCAGCAGCATGCAGGCATCAAGGTGGAAATTGTTGATTTGTTCACCTATTCATCGCCGAGCGCATTGGTCACTCATTTGCATGAGAATTCAGCACACTCTTATCAGCAAGTGCAAATCACACCTGCGGCACAAAGAGATTATTATCCATTGTCATCTGCTCAAAATCGGATGTATGCACTGCATCTGCTTGATCCAAGCAGCGTTGCTTATAACCTTCCATCTGCTACGAAGATTAGAGGGCTGCTGGACAGAACCCGAGTAGAACAGACACTGGAAAAGCTCATGTTGCGCCACGAATCTTTGCGGACTTCCTTTGACATTATCGGCGATCAAGCCGTTCAAATCATTCATGATTCCGTAGAAATTCCATTTACGTATCGGGAAATAGACCGTTTCAATGACGAGGATATCATGCCATTGATTCGTTCGTTTATTAAGCCATTCTCTTTAGGAAGTGCGCCATTGTTCCGAGTTGAACTCATTCGCACAGGCTCGGACGAGCAGCTGTTGTTGTTCGACATGCACCATAGCATTGCGGACGGCACATCCATGGAGATTATTACGAGGGACTTCAACGCGTTGTATTTCGGGGAGCTGACGCAGCCGGTTCTTCAGTACAAAGATTATGCAGTCTGGCAAGTGGAGCAGCAGTCTGCTGGACAAGAAATCCATGATCAGCGGGCATACTGGCTCCAGCAGCTTGACGGTGAACTGCCTGTGCTGGAATTGCCGACAGATTATGAACGACCGTCTGTCAAGGACTTCCATGGCGACCGGATTTATTTCCACATTGAAGAGGATTGCGCGGCGAAGCTCATTCAACTGGCTCAAGAAACGGGAACGACGCTGTATATGATGATGTTGAGTGCATGGTATGTCCTGCTAGCCCGTTATTCAGGACAAGAGGATATTATCGTCGGTACGCCTGTAGCGGGAAGAACGCAGGAAGAGACGAAAGATACCGTCGGCATGTTTGTGAATATGCTTGCGATGCGGAACCGTCCGTTGAGCCAGAAGTCGTTTGCGGAGTTTCTGCATGAAGTGAAGGAGAACGCACTGAAGGCATTTTCGAACCAAGACTGCCAATTTGACGAACTCGTTGACCGTCTGCACTTGCAACGAGAATTCAACCGCAATCCACTGTTTGATGTCTGCTTCGACTTCCAAAATATGGTGTTCCATGATCTTGAAATCGATGGCATCTCGTTTGCACCATATACTTTCCCGACAACGACGTCCGCTTA
This sequence comes from Paenibacillus sp. E194, assembly GCF_000935845.1. Taxonomy (NCBI): domain Bacteria; kingdom Bacillati; phylum Bacillota; class Bacilli; order Caryophanales; family Paenibacillaceae; genus Paenibacillus; species Paenibacillus sp. E194. The sequence goes on along the minus strand of NZ_JMDX01000160.1, from coordinate 9,600 downwards.
TGACCTGGTACTAACCTGTCAGGAAAACAAAAAGGAGAAGACAGTAGAAGGTTTCCTAGAATATGCGACGGGATTGTTCCGAAAGGAAACTGTGCAGCGAATGATCGGACACTTTCAGGCCATTTTGCAGCGCATCACAACGGATATCAATACCAGTCTGGGGCAGATCGATTTCTTGACGCCAGAAGAAAAGTTATGGATTGTAACCGATGTGAATCATACGGCGCTACCTTATGACGAGAACCTAGTAATTGTAGAGATGTTCGAACAGCATGCACGAACACAACCAGACAAACCGGCGCTTATCGTTGCCGATGGACGACAGCTTACGTACCGCGAAGTGAATGAACAAGCCAATGTGATCGCGCACCACTTGATTGAACAAGGTGTTACAGCTGATACGCTGGTTGGCGTGATGCCTAGACGGGATGAGTACTTAATCGTGTCACTCTTGGCGGTGCTGAAGGCAGGCGGAGCATATGTTCCGATCGATCCAGCATTCCCGAAAGAACGAATCACGTACATGCTCACAGAGAGCAATGTGAATATTCTATTATGTCCACAAGAGTATCAAGTGGGCATTGAGTTTGAAGGGGAAATGGTAGATTGCAGAGAGATCATTAGCTCTATCAGAAATCACAATACAGATGACTGCAGCAATCCTGTATCACGAACTCATCAAAACAACTTAGCTTGTGTCATCTTTACATCAGGTTCAACAGGCAAGCCGAAAGGAGTCATGATCAATCAAGGCTCTATCCTCAATTTCATTCAAGATATTCAACAGAGAGGTGTGTTCCAGTATGAAGAGGATCGTGTCATTTGCATAACGACGTTGTCCTTTGATATTTTCGCATTCGAGTCGATTGTCCCACTGTGCACGGGTCATTCTGTATATATTGCCAATGAGAATGAGCAGCTGGATCCAATGCTGGCGAATGAGAAAATTGTTCAGCACAAGGTCACGCATTTGTTAAGCACGGTTTCGCGAATTAAGGCGTTTGTTGAGAATCCAGATTTTGCACAGGCGTTGAAGCAGCTTACCTGTATTTTGAGCGGGGGGGAGAATTATCCTGACGCCTTGTTGAAAGACTTGCAAACCCGTTCAGAAGCAAGATTATTCAATATGTACGGCCCGACAGAAACAACGATCTGGTCGGTAGCGAAGGAATTGACGGCTTCCAAGTCGGTTACGATTGGACAGCCGATTGCGAACACACAAGCGTATATCATCAGCGATTCTGGACTGCTGCAGCCGGTAGGGTTATACGGCGAATTATGCTTGGCGGGACATGGACTTGCACGCGGATATTTGAACAATCCGGAGGAAACGAAGCGCAAATTTTTCGAAACGGAACAGCTTCCGGGCTGCCGCCTCTATCGCACAGGGGATCGTGGACGACTGCTTGCCAATGGCGAAATCGAACTGATGGGACGGTTGGATTCGCAGATCAAAGTACGCGGATATCGGGTGGAGCTTGATGAGATTGAGAAGGTTGTTCAGAAGCATGAACATATTAGACAGGCTGTAGCTGCTGCTTACGACGATAAGCGCGGAAACAAACAGCTTGGATTATATTGCACAGTTAAAAAAGAAGCGGATGTTGACGGAGAAGCGCATATATGGCTCAAGCCGTGGTTGCGAGAGAAGCTGCCACATTATATGATTCCTGGCTTTATTCGTCAGCTGGAGGAGATGCCGACGCTTCCAAATGGAAAGATTGACAAGAAAGCACTGCCGCTCCCACAGGAGTCATCGGAAATGACGGGACAAATGAAATTGCCTTCAACAGGATTGGAGAAGGCGATATTGGATATTTGGAAGGATGTGCTCGGAACCGATCGCATTAGCGTGCGGGATAATTTCTTTGACGTTGGCGGGAACTCATTGGGACTAATCCTGATCAATAATCGGATCAATTCCCTGATCGGGCGTTCAATTCCGTTAATGCAGTTGTTCCAATATCCAACGGTTGAATCACTAGTCAAGAGTATCGGAATCCCTTCAGAATTACAGGACATTGGTCATGCAATGCCTGTTGCTCCAGTTGCTGCTGAAAGTCATGAGACAGCAGATATCGCAGTGATAGGGATGGCGGGACGATTCCCAGGAGCGCCTTCGATTGATGCATTTTGGAATAATATCGTGTCTGGCGTAGAGTCTGTTGCGGAGTTCTCAGACGAAGAACTGCTGCAAGCTGGTGTGGATGCTGACTTGCTGTCTCATCCGAAATATGTGAAGGCAAAAGGGTTTCTTGATGGCATCGAGTATTTTGACTCCGCATTTTTCGATTATCCCTATCAGGAAGCCAACATGATGGATCCGCAAATTCGGCTGCTTCATGAATGCGTATGGGAAGTGCTGGAGAATGGGGGATACAATCCTTCTGCATATAAGGGCTTAATTGGCCTGTTTGCCGGAAGTGGCTCCAATCTTCCTTGGATGATTCAATTCTTGGGTCATCAACAAGATCTGCTTCGTGCATTCGAAGCGATTACATTGAATGAAAAAGATTTTCTGACGACCCGTGTGTCGTACAAGCTCAATTTGAAAGGGCCTAGCTTCAATGTTCAAACAGCTTGCTCAACTTCATTAGTAGCGATTCATCAAGCGGTACAGTCGCTGCAGCGCGGAGAGTCGCATATGGCGATTGCCGGTGGAGTGTCCATTTCCTATCCGCGGAAGGAAGGCTACTTATGGCATGAAGGCATGATCTTCTCCCAAGATGGGCACTGCAAGCCGTTCGCAGAGGATTCATCGGGAACCGTATCTGGTAATGGATGCGGTGTTGTACTCCTCAAGCCGCTAGCCGCAGCCCTTAGAGATGGCGATCATATCTACGGTGTCATTAAGGGATCGGCAATGAATAATGATGGTCTTGAGAAAATCGGGTACACAGCTCCTAGTGTGAGCGGTCAAGCCCAGGTCATTCAATCTGCCCTTAGACAGGCTGGCGTATCGGCTGAGGATATCCACTATGTTGAGGCACACGGGACAGGAACGAAATTGGGAGATCCGATCGAGATCGAAGCCCTAAAGCAAGCATGGGATACGAAAAAGACAGGCTATTGCGCCATCGGTTCTGTAAAAGCGAATATCGGGCATCTCGATTCTGCGGCAGGGGTGGCAGGTTTCATCAAGACCGTTCTGTCCCTGTACCATCGAACGATTCCGCCTTTACTTCATTTTACGAAGCCGAATCCTGCAATTGATTTCGCGAACAGTCCTTTTTATGTAAATACGCAGCCTGAATATCGGACGGATCGGAGTCAAGTCTTGCGGGCAGGTGTAAGCTCCTTCGGCATCGGAGGAACGAATGTCCACGTCGTACTGGAGCAGCCGCCTGAAATGAGCCGAATCCAGACATCGGAACCTGTCAATTTGCTCTTGTTCTCGGCTAGGAGTCAATCGGCATTGACCCATACGAGTGAGGCTGTGTTGGAGTACTTGCACAGCCATCCAGCAGTCAATTTATCGGATGCCGCTTGGACACTGCAAACGGGACGCAAGCCGTTCGAATACCGCAAGGCGCTCGTCATAAATGGTGCTTTGTCATATAAGACGAAAGAACTGCAGCAATTCCTTCAACAATCTGGATTGCGTATTCAAGATGGCAGACCGACCGCTCACTTTTATATTGCAGCAGATGCGGGAGCTTATCGCGATTTAGGCCGCGATTGGTATACATCAATGGAGCAAAATTTACATCCGCTAGCGGTAACATTCAACCGCCATGTGGAACGGGTGATTGCATGCACGGAACTCGATAAGAGGGATTCGTTCCATCAGCTGCAAGATAACCCTGCATTGGAATGGTTTGCTGTCAGTTACGGGATAGTAATGAGTTTGATCGATGTTGGTGTCCTGCCAGATGGACTATTCGGTCAAGGGATCGGTGAGGTATGTGCCTTAACGGTTGCTGGTGTATTGGCCTTGGAGCACGCGGTTGAATGGGTACAAACAAGCGGGAAATGGCTGCAAGGTTTGGAAGAAGGGGCGCTGGAGGCTGTAGTGAATGGTGCCGGGTCAGAGGCGGTAAGAAAACAACTGTTGCATTATCCACTCCATCCATCCCGAATTCCACTCATTGCTGTAAGCCACAATAGCAGCACAATTGAAGGTGTCCGTGTAAGTTCAGTTGCGATCGGTTGCGAATGTTCAGATTACACGTCTGCCGTATCCCAACATTCACATAGAACGGAGATCCAGGATTCGTCGCCGGTTCATATGTTGCCAACTGGCGGGTATGGAGCATCTAGCTGGATAGAATTCCAACGCTTGCTTGCCCAGCTGTGGTGTGAAGGCTTCGAGATCGATTGGTCGATGCTGCTTCCGGAGAGCGGAAGACAGCGTATCCCGCTGCCGACCTATGTGTTCGATGCGACGCATCATGAGCATGATGTGATTCTTAATGCATTTGAGCTGAAGCGTAAGGAAGAAGGTTCGTGTGCCCAAGCCCTGTCGCAAGCTCAGCAGATCGAGACTGGACAGTCATCAAGTGTTAGGAGTCGGGATACCATCAGTGAGCAACTAGCAGAATTATGGCAGGAGCTTCTCGGCTGCGGCGAGGTAAAGGCTGAGGATGATTTCTTCGTCATAGGCGGTCATTCGTTGAAGGCAATTTCCTTGTCCGCCAACATACAACAAGCATTTAAGCTGGATATGTCATTGACGGAAATATTCGATAATGCCGTATTTGACCAGATGGTGGATTGGATATGGACAAACCGCGCTGACGAGCAGGAATTTATGGCGATTCAGCCTGTTACGAACAAGCCTTATTATGAAGTCTCATCTGCTCAGAAGCGCATGTTTGCCGTACATGAGATGGTTGGCGATGCGGTTCCTTACAATTTGGCCTCCGTATATGTGGTGGAAGGGCAGCTTGACAAGGCAAGATGCAAGTCAATCATTGATGAAATTGTGCAAAGACATGAATCGCTGCGCACTCGGTTCCAGATCGTGAATGGAGAAGTAGTCCAAATCATTGAGGACGAGGTACCTTCCGTTGTTGAATTCAACACTACAACTGAGGAAGGCGTGGAAGCTGAAATCAAGTCTTTCATCCGGCCGTTTGATTTGGCGCAGGCGCCGCTGCTCCGCGTGAGATGGACGAGCATACACGTAGAGAAGCACATTCTGCTCATCGATATGCACCATATTATATCGGATCAGTATTCGATAGCGATTTTACTAGAAGAGATGCAAGCACTGTATGCCGGCAAGCCACTAACGCCATTGTCCCTGCAATATAAGGATTTTGCTGCTTGGCAAAATGAATTCTTCAAGAGCGAAGCATTTGGTATACAGCTTGAATATTGGAAAGAAGAATTTGCAGGCGAGATTCCGACGCTCAATATGATGACAGATTACGTAAGACCGCCAGTGCTTACCTTCTCGGGCGATGAAGTGGAATTCGAATTTGGCGAAGCACTCAGTGGGCGGCTGGAACAGTTGGCTTCTGAGCGAGGCTTGACCCCTTATATGATTCTCATGGCTGTTTTGAAGCTGGTGCTGTGGAAGATTACGGGCCAACAGGATCTTATTGTGGGTACAGGAATTGCAGGTAGACGCCATACCGATCTCGATCCGATCGTCGGAATGTTCGTCAATACATTGGCAATCCGTTCACAAATTGATGAAAGCCTGAGCGTGGGCGAATACCTGCAATACATCAAAGAGAAGATGCTGAAGGCCTACGAAAATCAAGATGGCCAGTTCGAGATGCTGCTTGAGGGGCTTCATATCGAGAAGAACATTGCAAGAAATCCGCTGTTTGATGTCATTATCAATTTCATTACGATGGGCACGGAGGAATTGGAACTAGACGGATTAACACTAACTCCTAGGCCAATGATGAACAAGGATTCGAAGTTCGACCTCACTTGGACAATCGAGAAACGGAACAACCGCTATGTGGCTTCCTTGGAATACAATACGAGTTTGTTCACCAGACATCGAATCGAATCTTATGGAACGCGATTGCTGCACATGCTTACGCAACTGACTGAGGATACAACTCGTAGGCTGAGTGAGCTTACGCTTGTAACACCACAGGAGAGAGAGTGGCTGCTGCACGAGTTGAATCCAGTAGTTACGCTGGAAGCAGACCATCCAACGCTTGCACAGTTGTTTGAAGAACAGGTGGAGCTGCATGGGCAGCGTCCTGCAATTGTGTGGAATGATGAAGAACTGACTTATGCAGAGTTGAATAGCCGAGCGAACAGGCTCGCCACATGCCTTGCAGATATGCATGTTCATCAGGGAGATCATATAGCGATATTGCTTGATCGCGGGCCGCTGCAGATTGTGAGCATTCTAGCTGTTTTGAAGCTGGGCTGCGCCTATGTGCCGATCGACCCAGATTATCCGCAGTCTCGGATCGCCTTCATGCTGGAGGATAGCGGTGCTTCTCTCATCCTCACAGATTCAGTGCTGCAATCCATCCTTGACGAGTCACTCCCTCGACTGTTGCTGGATCGTGAGGAAGGTCGGGCAGCAGAAGATGACGATGCATCTCACGATTCAGAATCATGGACAACCTATATCGGTTCCATTATCGGAGATGCAGACGATACAGCATATATCATGTACACCTCAGGTTCAACAGGAACACCGAAGGGAGTACTTGTTAGTCACCGCAATGTAGCCCGTGTTGTGAAGAACGCGAATTACGTGACGATTCTGCACAGTGACAGGATGCTTCAATTGTCCAATTACGCATTTGACGGCTCGGTATTCGATATTTTTGGAGCGATTCTGAATGGTGCATGTTTAGTCATCATTTCGAAGGACTCCGCAATCGAAATTGCGCAGTTGGCCAAGTTCATTGAACAGGAGCGAATCACGGCCTTCTTCATCACGTCAGCATTGTTCAATATGCTGGTGGATTGGGATGTAACTGCACTGAAGCATGTCCGGAAACTGCTGATTGGCGGGGAAGCCATTTCGATACCGCATGCACGTAAAGCGGTAGAGTACCTAGGGCCGGATACATTGATCAATGGGTACGGGCCAACGGAGACGACGGTATTTGCTGCCTACTATCCAATCGGACATCTGGACGAGCATGTGCACAGCGTTCCAATCGGATATCCGCTCTCCCAGACCAAGCTGTACATCTTGGATCAGCAAGGGCAATTAGTGCCTCCATATGTACCTGGCGAGCTGTATATCGGCGGAGCGGGCGTAAGCAAAGGATACTTAAACCGGGATGAACTAACCGCACAGCGATTCGTGAACGATCCATTCGACAATACGGGCAAGTTGTACCGGACTGGGGACTTGGTATGGAGGCTTCCTACAGGGGAGATTGGCTTCATTGGTCGACTTGATTTCCAAGTCAAAATCAGAGGCTTCCGGATTGAGCTTGGAGAGGTCGAAAATCATATCCAGCACGTCAGCGGCGTGAAGGAGGCAGTTGTATTAGCGAGAACAGATCGAACCGGCAGCATGTACATGGTTGCATATTACACCGTTGAGCAGGCAGACCGTGCGGATGGACAGGGATGGAATCAAGAGCAGATGAAAGCACTGCTGCGTGAACAGCTTCCAGCCTATATGATTCCTGCTCGTCTGATCAAGCTTGAACGAATGCCTCTCAATATAAATGGAAAAATCGATCGTCAGGCCCTGACAAACATCAGCGAGAATGAGCAGGGTCAGTCGACATATGCGGCTCCGAGAACCGAGGTCGAACGGACGATTCTGCGCTGCATGCAAGAGGTGCTGGATCAGGAGCGAATCGGTATTACAGATGATTTCTTCGAGCATGGAGGGCATTCCATTAAGGCTATCGCACTTGTTCAGGCGCTGCTGCAAGCCGGGCTTCAATTGAAGGTGAATGAGATCTTCATGTATCCGACAGTTGAGCAGTTGGCTGCACTTCCTGGACTGAGCGGCTCTCGTTCGTCCTCACTTCTCCATAAGCACGACGACCCATGGAGACAGGGGGCAGCGGCCGAGCTTTCTGAGCAGCAGATCCAGTTGCTTGTGCAGCATGTACGTGCCTCATGCTCTCTCATTTCCACAATGGTGGCTTCAGCGGATCGAGTTGGCCGTTTCCCATTGTCGCCTGTCCAACTCGCACACGGAGCATTCGGGGCTCAAGTCAGCGGATTTGTAACTCCTATTCACGATGTGGACGAGAAGTTCCTTCGCAACTTGCTAGTCACGATTATTCAGCGCAATCAGCTGCTTCATAGTGTAATGAAAGGGGAGGATGAGCCTGCTTGGAGTGAGTATGATAGTACCGCTCTCTCTGCATTCATCGCTCAGCACATTCCGTATATCGATCTGCGGACGTATCACGAGACGACAAAACAACGTCTTGTGGACGGCTTGACTGGTGTTATTTTGTCAGAACCCTATATAGCGGGCAATTTGCCTTGGAGATTGTGCTGTCTGCGTGTATCAGATGATACCCATCAGATTCTATGGGGATTCGACCATATTGCCTTTGATGGTATGAGTGCAGAAGTTGTGCGGCGTCAAATTGAACAGGGGATAGCAGGCAGGGACGACGAGCCTATTCAGCCGTACGCAGATTATGTAACACTGCTGTCCAAGGGACCAGTAGGTATCACGGAACAGGATATCATCGAATACCATGAGCTGCGAGTATGGAAAGAGCAGAACAGCTCCATCATGGACGTACTGCTCCACGTTCCGAACCGAGAGGTTACGGAGCTTGAGTTGTCCATCCCGATTGCATTGACGAACATAGCAGACCCATGGGGGTATTCGTTTGACTTGGTTGGTTCCTTACTGCGTTCCTATACAGGAATAACCGACATTCCGCTCGCGATGGTCCATTATGGAAGAAGTTATCAGAATCAGGATTTCTACAACAGCGTAGGAGAATTTCTAGATATTATCCCTGTGCTGTTGCACGAAGGACAACCGGCAGCTAGTTTACAAGATGTGATGCAGCATTGCAGACGACATTCGATTAACTTCTTGTCACTGCTGTACCATAAGCAGCTATCAGGGGAATATGTCGAACTTGCGAGTCTGCTGGATGCATCTTATCGCATAGGCGGGCAGCCACAAGCTCTTGTACTCTATAATTTCCAAGGCTATGCATCACAAGAGGAGATTGATGCTTTCCGGAACTCATCAAGTGAACAGGAATCCAGTGCTCCAGCTCAGCTATCCATTTCCGTCAACTACGATAAAGAACAACTGCGTATTCTCTTGGAAAGCCCGCTAGGTCTCAACGCAGACGTTATCCAAGCATTTATTCGTCCATATCTCCATGGTCAATACACCCTCGTGCACTAACTTGGCTTCTGAATTCAACCAACGGCAACTCTTCTAGGTGACGGCTTGCTGAATGCTGTACATCATACATCCTGTTCAGCAAGCCACTACTTCTTTCGTCATCCATATAAGGAGGTTCAACATGTCTAAGAAGGCGATTCAACATGGCAAATCTCTTACACTTCCAGCAGAGTATCACACTTTAGCCGAAATGATTCAGTATGTCGCAAATCAATATCCGCAGAAGGGCCTCACCTTCGTAGACGCTTCTGGAAATGAGGAATTTCTCCGTTATCCGGAACTCGTGAAGAACTGCCCGGACAATACTTGAGCATGCT
>NZ_JMDX01000159.1:0-14219 GCF_000935845.1 Paenibacillus sp. E194 | reverse complement strand
GAAGCGGTTGACAGTACGAAGGAGAAATCCGTAACCTTGACGGAGCGCATCGATGCCATTGTTACAAATCGCTGGCTAGGCATTCCGATCTTTCTCGGTATTATGTTCCTCATGTTCAAGGCGACGTTCGAATGGATTGGAACGCCAACTTCGGATGCATTGGATGCCTTCTTCTCCGGACCCGTAACGGACAGCGCAGCATCCATATTGAATGCGATTGGCGTGTCACCATTTACCCATGCGCTGATCGAAGAAGGGATTATTGCGGGTGTTGGCGGCGTACTCGTATTCGTCCCGCAAATCTTTATCCTGTTCTTATTCATTTCCTTTATTGAGGATTCGGGATATATGGCTCGCGTCACCATCGTCATGGATCGGCTTATGGAAGCCGTTGGTCTGAACGGCAAGGCATTCATTCCATTTGTCATCGGCTTCGGGTGCAACGTTCCTGGCATCATGGCCGCTCGTACGATTGAGCAGCCGCGTGAACGGCTTGTCACTACTTTGCTCGTTCCACTGATGTCATGCTCTGCCCGCTTGTCCGTTTATGCCCTGTTTGCCGGTGTCTTTTTCAAGAGTCATCAAGCACTTGTCGTGCTGTCCCTCTATGTGATGGGAATTGTACTTTCCCTGTTGCTGGCCAAGCTGTTCACCAAGCGGATGATGAAGGAGGAGCAGAGCATTTTCGTTATTGAGCTGCCACCTTATCGCCTGCCACAATGGCAGACTTTGTTCCGCAGCACATGGGAGAAAGGGAAAGGATTCGTACGCAAAGCAGGTACCTTCATTCTTGGAGGCTCCGTGCTCATCTGGCTCATGACGTATGCTGGACCAGGCGGATTCGGAGTTGAGATGGACGACTCCTTCCTGGCGATGATTGGCGGCGTGCTTGCCCCATTGTTCGCTCCGCTCGGCTTCGCCACATGGCAAGCGGGTGCTTCTTTAATTACTGGGTTTCTTGCCAAGGAAGTCGTTGTGTCCACGATGAATATCATTTATCACGCACCAGACACAGCTATGCTTGAATCCCAGATCGCAGGGGCATTCACCCCGTTGTCCGCGTATGCCTTTTGTGCCTTCGTACTGCTGTATGTTCCTTGTCTTGCAACAGTGGGCATTATTAAAAAAGAAACCGCATCATGGCGCTGGACATGGTTCTCCATCGGCTATGCCCTACTTATTGCCTATGTTGTCGCACTCATCATTACGGGAGTCGGTAGACTTCTCGGATTTTCATAGAACAGGTGGTGAATCGCATGTCGTGGCCAGAAATTGGAATCGTGATGATCATATTTGCGTATGCACTGTGGATGGTTGTACGCCACGTGCGCAAGTCGAAGCAAGGAGCTTGTGCTTCATGCGCATTGAACCGCTCCTGCTCATCCGGATGCTCCACACAACCACATCCAAATGCAGCTGACGCTGACTAATTGCTAACATGAAAAGAACAGTAGCCGGGATGAACCTCGTGCTACTGTTCTTTGTTTTTTACATCTAAGTGCTTGCATGCTCCTCGCTCCATGCCCAGTCCCTAATTAGGCAGCAGACACCTCGAGCGAAGATCACTGTTACCATTCCTAACTCTCTACCACAACCAAAACTCCATTACTCGTACAAGCTTATCAATTCATCAACAAGCTCGCCTACATACGATACAGCTTCTCGGATCGTATTCGTATCGGACATATCCACACCAGCCAGCTTCATCAGCTCCAATGGAGGCAAGGAGCCGCCTGCCTTTAGCGCCGTCAGCCAACGTTCTACTGCCGGCTGTCCTTCCTCGCGGATGCGCTTGGCTGCTGCCGTCGATGCTGTTAAACCTGCTGAGTACGTATATGGATATAAGGACATGTAATAATGCGGCTGACGCATCCAAGTCAGTTCCGAACCTGGATCCATCACAACGGCATCGCCCCAGAAATCGCTCTGGACTTGCCCCTTCAACTGCGACAGCAGATCAGCGGTAAGCGGCTCTCCCTGTGAAGCAAGCTCATATACCCTGCGCTGCATCTCACCTTCGAGCAAATGCGTTACAAAATTATGATAATACGTATTCAGCAGCTGCGTAATAATCCAGCGTCTCATCCGAGGATCAGTCGACGACTGACGGAACAAGTGGTCTGCCAGCAGCATCTCGTTCATGGTGGACGGAGCCTCGATAAAATAAAGCGATGGGCGCGTATTGGATATCCGCTGATGTTTATGTGCCAGCATGAAGTGCCCCGCATGGCCCAACTCATGAGCCAGAGTGAATGCTCCTCGCATGCTTCCTGTCCATGTCATCAATATGTAGGAATGTGAATCATAAATTGATGAGCAGAATGCCCCTGTTGACTTGCCTACATTATCCGCATAGTCAATCCAACGATTTTGGATGGCATCCTGCATAATTGCTGTGTACTCCGGCCCCATGACCTGCAGCGCCTCTACTACCTGCTTCGCTGCTGTCTCGAACGAAACTTCCGGATCGTATTCAGGGTCGAATGGCGCCTTCAGATCACTAAAGCGGAGTTCCTCCAGACCGAGAACACGTTTCTTTAGCTTTGCCCATTTCCGCATGTGCGGAGCCAGCTCGGCTTGAATCGTATCTAAAATAGCGTGATACATCTGTTGTGTCACTTGTTGTTTATGCAGCAGCATATCGGTTACATGATCATATCCACGAAGCTTCGCCAGCACGACCTGCTTCTTCACTTCTGTTGCATATGAGGCTGCAACCCCGTTGCGATATGCATACAGCGTTTCGGAAAATGACCGGAATGCTTCTCTGCGCAAGTATGTATTTGGAGACTCCACATATCGATTCTCAAATAGAGCAAAAGACAGCGGATACGTCGTACCCTCCTGATCGGTAACGGGTTCAAACGCCATGTCTGAAAGCTTGATCTGATTATAAATTTTGTACGGAGCTCCTAAGACGTTGTCAAGTGCTGCGAGCGTCAATTCCGTCTCGCTGCTCAGCCGATATGGCTTCTTGCTTGCAATCTGATCCAAATAGGGCTTGAACTCCAGAAGCTTAGGCTCTTCTTCATAATATGCGGGCAATGCATCGTCGCTCATGTCACTAAATTCAGATTCGAAGAAGGATAGAGCAACGGACACTTCAGCCATCATATCCTGCGCACGGCTGTTATTTCCCTGATTCACTGGATTCGTGCTGTCTTCCGTCAACCGCAAATGTGCATAACTGCCGCATAACTGCGCACGGCTCCAAATGACATCCATTGCTTCTAGACAAGCCAGCAAAGTACCAGCACCCTCATGCAATTTGCCTGTGAAGCGGGTGACTGAACTCAAATCAGCTGTAATCGCTTGCAATTCCTCAAGCCATTTTGCTTCGGATTCGAATAAATCCTCCAATCTCCATGTTGCTTCCAGGGGAACTTCTGATCGTTTCATACGGGTTGCTTGCGTCGCCATTCGTCCATCGCTCCATTTCCCAAAAGTGGTAGTTGTGCATACTGTTATTCTACTACGATTCCTCCCTCCTTGCGAATCGAGATTGATTATAAAGGCCGCCTGTTGGAGGTTCGAATTTCCTCCATTGAATGCGCCCTCCACACCAGCTAATTTGCAACCTGCTAGCGTGAAGGGCTCCTTTTCAATTCCACATCATGAAACGGTTCGGGAAGGAATCGATCCTAACTCAATTCCCTATTCCTGACGATTGATATATGCGGATTGCTGCAGCAGTCTCTTCAGCACTACGATGCCTTCCGCGCGCGTAGCAGTTCCCTTCGGAACAAACGAGTTTGTGTTGCGTCCTTCCATAAGTCCTTTGCTCACGGCCGCAGCCACAGCATCCTTAGACCATGCGGCAATCTCATTCTGGTCCTTGAAGGATTGGAGAACTGCCTCCGTATTTACATCGGTATCCTTTACCCTAGCAATCTCAGCAGCTCGTAGAATGAGCACACTCATCTGCTCACGCGTGAGCAGCGCATTCGGGCTGAAGTGGCTGCTGTCCGTGCCTTGAATCAGTCCCTGCTCTACGGCTGCTCCTATCGCACCTGCATACCAATCCTGCGACTGGACGTCTACAAATGGCATCACATCTGCCTTCTCCTTCATGCCGAGCGCTCGCACAAGCATCGCTGTAAATTGGGCACGCGTCAACGTCGCTCCCGGAGAGAAGCGAGTGTCACTCGTTCCCTTCACTATCAGCTTGGATGCCAACAATAAAATATCTTGCTCTGCCCAGTGTCCCTGTATGTCCGTGAACATTGGCGGCTGCACTTCTGCAATGCTGTATATCCCTGTCTCCGATAGCTTGAGCAGCACTTCCAGATTTCCTTCACGGGCTTCAAATAAGGCAGGGGCGAACGCATATCTTCCTGGCTTCTCATCATAATTAATTGCCGTCATTCGATTTCGATCAGCTGCAATCGCAGGAAGCATGTATCGATATTCCGCCCGTTCCCCCTTGAGCGAAATCGCCTCCTCTTCTTCCCCTTCCTTCACGACCAATTCAATAGCGATTGCAGCCCCCAGCTTCTTCATACCATCCTGCAACAATCGTTGCTGGAGTGCAGCATCCTGTTCTTGCAACAACGTTCCGATACGAATTTGAAGCTCTCCTGACTTCTGATTATTGGCGCCTTTCAGGGCGGACTTCATCGCGTGAAGCGGCAGCTTCAGGACACCGCGCGGCGATTCGATGACAATGCTGGATTGTGGAAGCTCCTCCGCAGCTTGCACCGCGCCTACTACCGGAATGCTAACTTCCAGCACATCCTGCACGTTTGCAATTGAATATTTCAAAATAGTGTCAGACGATGAAGAAGCTTGTTTCTTCAACTGTTCGATCTCTTCCTGCATCGGAGCAAGATTTACCTTCGCTGCGGTCACTTGACGACCATCCCGATCTTGTCGATAAGCAATGGACAGCCGCTCTAGTTTGTTCGGTGATGCAGGCTGCTGCGAGACAGCTCCTGAACCGCTAGCTGGATTCGAACCTCCTGGATTCGGACCCGTGCCGCCTGAATCGGTGCGGATGATGTCAATCGTTCGACTGTTCGTCTTATATTTATCAACAAACACAGTAATCGTTACGCTGTTGCGGCCAACTGATAGCGGGATGTTGGATTTGAAGCCGCCGCTTGCGTCAATGATCGCGAGCTGGCCATTCAAATATACCTCAGCCTTCCCAGTGCCCAGCACCTCAACTTGACCCTCTACTAATATTTCGCTGTTCGATGTCTGCCGCCCTTCATCGTCTTGCCATCCGCTAAGTACAGCTGCCCGTATCGAATTACCCACGTCATATGCGTTCGCCACAAGCTGGCGCAGCGTTCGCGTCCCAGAAGGATCGACGGTTGTAATGACGAATCCCCCCTGCGGAATGACACTGTTGTTCTGCTCAGGTACAGCCCAGTTCCATTGGATCGCTTGTTTACGATTGACTACATTCGTCACTTTACCGTCGGCGTCCACAACAACCTCGACCCCGAATTGATTCGTGCCCGTTGAATAGCCGAACGCGTCAGTCAGTACATTCACATTGCCCTCGACTCGGTTCACATTGTAATAGTGCCCTTCTAAGAATGAATCCGGGCTGCCTGGCAAGCTAATTCCAAGCTGATAATCTTTCACATATTCCTCATCCCGGAGGGCCGCCGAAGCAATAGGCCAGTTGATCTGGGAGGCATCGAACAACATCAAGCCATTCGTGGTAGCCAATCCTGCCTGAAATACCTCCCGCTGTACAGACGGAGTCTGCACATTGACAAGGGATATCCCCGCATATAGCGGAATCTCTCCATTGGTCACGATATTGCCAAGCGTAATGTATTTCTTCACTTCCTTGCTGGTCGTCTGATAGGCGCCGATCATTAAGAAGTCTAAGTATTCAATATAGCCCGTATCATAATATTCCGGCGTATAGACGGATTGATCAGGCAGCCCTAAGCGTTCATCATAGCGGAAATTACGGCTTCCCCAATTGACACCGTTCAAATAATACGTTTCATACCAAGAACCTACATAGGAGGACACTTGGATCGTCCGACCTGACGAGGCTTCATAGGAATCGACAAGCGACTTCACTTCAGCGAAGAAGCTCTTGATCGTCCCGGAACGGAATTCCCACCAGTCTTGAATTAACGGCCCGTATACCCTAACGTTCTGCTCATATCGATAAATATCGGCTGGCCAATTCTTCAACTGCTTGCCCCTTGCCTGCAAGAACTGCTCGAATTTGATCCGAGTGACGTCACTGAAATCAGCCGTTTCGTTATCATATCTCCCCCGATCGTGGACGACTCCATCGACATCGTAGTTTTTGATAACCTCTTCGAACGTTTTTAATTGATACGCTCTTACCTCATCGTCCGAAGGATTAACGAATGCAACGAGCCCTTTTTTTGCGCTTTCCCGAAGACGTTTGATCTCCCCGTTGTTTTCTGAAACGTATATACGCTCCTCCCAATTCAAGTGCTGATCGAGCACCGCGTATTCGTTATGGGCGATCGAACCTTCTGCGAATACATTTAGAGATGCATGCACCTTTAATCCGAGCGCATGGCCATGCGTAATAAATTCCTGCAGCAGGTCGAGATTCGGATTCGAGCCTGCCTTCTCCGGCGCTTGTATCTCGCTGACATACGGTCTTCCGGTCAGATCGTTCTTCTTATAGGATACGAACCCCTCTACCCCTTTCACATCGAAGACGACCGTCGTTACGCCTAAGTCCTTCGCCTTATTCAGGAAGGCCAGTACTTGCTCGCTGGATTGGAACTTCCGAGCATTCGCTGCCTGATCGACCCATAGAATGATGTCCTTCTCAGGTGCAAATCCCGGTCTGCTGAACACGACCATATTTCGCTTATCCTGTTCCTTTCCGTTTTTCATAACCACAATATCGACATAGTTCGTACCCCTGCTCAGCGTAACGGGAACTGAGAAGGTACCATCCGCAGCGAAAGTCTCCTGCTTCCCATGGATCAATAATGCCGTCGACTCCGGATGATCGATATTCGCAATCCGCCCAGTAACCACCGTCTGGTTGTCTGTTACGGTATACATCAGCTCATTGTCCAGCATCAGTCTTGCAATCGCTCCATTGCCGTTTCTCACATCCTTGACAGAGACTACCTCTCCGTTTTTGCGAAGCTTGATCTGATCCCCCGCCTTGAAATGAACCGCTAGATACCGTTTGATGAAGTTCGTGGCATAGCTGTCGTCCTGTGCCATTAATATATATCCGCCATCTGGGATTTCCAGAGTAGTTGGCCCCGTCCAGACAGGAGGCTTGCCATTAACAGAAGGATTGATGACACGAAGCACACGATTATATTCGTCTACTTGAACAGCAACATTGTATTGAGAAACGACAAGCGAGGAGCCATAATCACGTGTAAATAAGGCAACTACATTTCCGTGTGCGGCGATGTCTTCGTCTACAGCGTCAATTTTATGCCGAGGCCCTTGAATTTCGATCGTGACATCGATTGGAGCAGCCTCAACCTCGATATAGTCTGAGCCCTGCCCGGAGCGTTCATAAGTTGCGGTGATGTTGGACACTGCCAGCTCTGTATCGCCTTGCAATAAGCGCACCGTGATAAGGTTAGCACCTAAGGTCAGATACACTTGCTGCAGAAAGCTACCGTTCGCGGTAATACTCGCCTGTTTCCCACCGATGACCACCTGGATATTCTGGTTCTCTCGATAATTCGCAACATAGCCTTTGACCTCAATCATGGGTACCGTTACTGTTGAATCCGAAGGGGTAATGAGATGCAGTTCAGGCTTCATTTCAGACTCAGGCTTCTGATTGCGGAAATCAGCTGCCGTCACTTCCTTTCCGCCTCTCATTAATCGAATGTAATCTCCGACGCCGTAATGATGGAATAGTGGTTTCTGATGAATCGAAGAGTCCCAAGTGGTTCCACCAGAGAGTACGATATAGCCCTCCTCTGGAATTGCAATACTTATGTCGTCATCCCATGACACCGGAGGATCAGCATCAGGGCCATATACAGCTTCTACAACACTGTGACGATTGACCACGAGGGCCACATCATATTTTTTGACGAACACTTCATTGCCGTACACCGTATTCGTCACACCGGCTCTACTCGTATATAAGGCCAAGTAATCGGTTTTGTTCGCTAATGAATCCCCGGGGGAATTAATATCGCTAATTACAAGCGACTGCGTTGCATCCTGCGAGACGATGGTGACAGGGTCAGCGTCACCCGATGGAAAAAGCAGTTGTTCGATTGGGGGCAGACCCGCCTCTGCCTGCGCATAATTAGGAACGGCCGGCAGCAGCGTGGAGAAAAGGAGAATGGCGACAAGCCAGATGGACAATGGTCTCAGCAAGATGTATCTCATTGCGATTACCACCTTTCAGGAGAACAATTTAGGAGCTATGCGCTGATACACGCTTATCAATCAAGTGTGTGTGTTCATCCCCCCTTTGACCTTCTCGTTACAGTAATGATTGCCTCCACATTGTAGTAGTAAAACGCTTACATCATAAGCGGTTTCGCATTACCTTTTCTGGTAAAATCATGTTCATTTTTGTAGTCTTCCTATGTTTGAATCCTTCTACACGATTCGAATTCCGAACGCCCCTACGGGATAGTCAGAGAATAAACTTCTTAATTCATTTTTTATCTTGCAGCTGCCATTATTTAGTGTATGATAGAAATTATTTCATTCGACGCTTCTTCCTTCGCATGACGTAGAAGCCTCATGTCGTTCACAGATTGGAGGACATCTTATGTCCCAGAACACATCCTTATCAATGACTTGGCTGTTTCGGTATTTATATCCGGTAAAGGGCCGGCTGCTGCTGCTGCTGCTTATGCTGCTCGTGTCCACTGCATGTCAGCTCATTAATCCTCAGCTTGTGCAGCAATTCATCGATACAGCCGCAGCTCAAGGTGCAATATCCACCCTGCTCACACTTGCAGGCGTTTATCTGCTCATTGCTGTTTTCACCCAGTTTATTACGGTTGCGATAAGCTATATTGGCAATGATATCTCATGGCGTGCAACCAATACATTGCGGGGAGATCTCTTGCGGCATTGCCTCGGATTGGATATGCATTTCCATAACCGCAAGACGCCTGGCGAGATGATCGAGCGAATAGACGGCGATGTAACCGGCATGTCCAACTTCTTCGCCATGTTCATTGCACAAGTCATCGGCAGCTTCATCCTGCTCATCGGTATTCTTGGCTACATGTTCACCGTTAATTGGCCGATTGCAGCTGTCATGACTGTATTTACGCTTCTCTCCATCGGCTCTATGGTCTTTATTCGCAACATGGGCGTGAATAGCTCCAAGGACGAACGTTCTGCAAGCGCCGCCTTATTCGGCTTGATTGAGGAACGAATCGCGGGTATCGAGGATGTGCAAGCGAATGGGGCTGTGCCCTATGTCATGAATCGATTCCATGGTGCGATGCGGAAGGTGTTCTTATCCGGCCGCAAAGCTTGGATGCTGCGGGTTATTCCATGGAACAGCACGGTCGTACTCTTTTCGATCGCAGTGACGGTGGTACTGTTATTAGGCGTCCATTACTATTTGATCGGTCAAATATCGCTCGGAACGCTGTTTCTCATTTTCCAATATACGCAAATGTTAAATACGCCTATTGAGCAATTGGGGGATCAAATTCAGGAATTCCAAAAGGCCAAATCCGGCATGCTTCGCGCTCGCGAACTCTTCTCCCTTCGCAGTGAGATTGAAGATGGAACGAAGACGCAGCTGCCAGATGGAGCACTCGGTCTGGAGTTCAAGCAGGTTACCTTCGGTTATAACGAAGATAGAGTCGTGCTTCACGACATCACTTTCGACGTTCAGCCAGGCCAGCGACTGGGCATCATTGGCCGTACGGGAAGCGGCAAGTCCAGCATTAGCCGTCTGCTGCTTCGTCTATACAACATCAACAGCGGAACCATTCGAATCGGAGGCGAGGATATTCGCAGCTTGAAGCTGGAGACGCTGTACCGCCGCGTAGGAATGGTGACGCAAGACGTGCAGCTCTTTGACGGAACGCTGCGCGACAATCTAACCTTATTCGATCCGAATGTATCGGACGAGAGCATCTTGGAGACAACCGCGAGGCTCGGGCTTCGGCAATGGATCGATGGACTGTCTAATGGACTCGATACCCGTTTGTCCTCGGGTGGAACATCGCTATCCGCAGGTGAAGCTCAATTGTTCGCCTTGACCCGTGTATTTCTGACGAATCCAAGTATTATTGTGCTTGATGAGCCTTCATCACGACTGGATGCTGCAACAGAAGCAATGCTGCAAGTCGCAGTCGATCAGCTGATGGAACAGTGTACGGGCATTGTCATCGCCCATCGCTTGGCAACGCTCGAACAGGTCGATACGATCATGGTGTTACAGCATGGACGAATTGTCGAGTTCGGCTCACGCGAGGAGCTTGCGAACACCCCATCCTCGCATTATGCGAGACTGCTTCGAACGGGAATGGAGGAGGAATTGGCATGACCGTAACGCGTTTTATCACCCGATTGTTCCAGTTCCAACCGATGCTCTTTCTTGTAAACGGAATCATGTGGGGCATGTTTCACGCAATCCCCCTGCTCATCGGTCTCGGCATGCAGTGGTTTTTTGATCGCGCAACTACCCAATCTCATGACTATATGTGGCTTGCGGTTCCGTTAATTGTTATCGCACTTGTACGTATGCTGCGGGTTGGAGTATTTTTTGCAGCATTCTACCAGTGGGTCACTTATATCTACCATATCCAAGCAGTACTGCGCACCAACATGCTGGCAGGCATTATGCGCTGGCCGGGACGCCATCTTCCGGCTTCCCCCGGAGATGCTGCCAGCCGCTTCCGCGACGATGTGAATGAAGTCGTGGATTACGTGGAATCATGGGTCGACTTCTGGGGGCGATTGGCCTTCACCATCGTATCCATCATCATTATGGCCAATATCAATTGGCAAATTACCGTAGTTGCAATTCTGCCGCTGCTTGCTGTTACCGTGCTGAACAACCTATCGGGCAATCGCGCACAGCGCTATAGCCAGCAGAATCGAGAAGCAACATCGAAGATTACAGGCTTCATCGCAGAGATATTCGGAGCAGTTCAGGCGCTGAAGCTTGGGCAGGCTAAACGCCATGTGCACCAGCGCTTCGTCGGGCTGAATGAGAATCGTCGTCAAGCTGCCCTTAAGGATACGCTGTTCACGCAATGGATGAAGTCCTTGAATCAGCATGTGCTTACCATCAGCACGGGCGGAATTCTGTTGATGTGCGCAACAGAAATGCAGGCAGGGCGGTTCTCTGTAGGAGACTTCGCTCTATTTACCTCCTACTTGACGAACTTCGCCTTCAGCATATCCTTGTTCGGCTATATGGTCTTTCAACATAAGCGCCTGCAAGTATCCCTCGATCGAATGCGCATCTTATTCCAGCCGGGAGAAGAAGATCGAGTCGTGGAACACAGCGAAATTTATCTGAATGAAGATCCTCCGGCTCCACCTGTTCGCACCCTTCCTGATTCAGAACAGCTGCAATCCTTGGAGGTCGATCAGGTATCATTCACTTATCCGGATTCTAAACAAGGCATTCACGATATTCAATTTCGCTTGAATCGAGGCGAGTTCCTTGTCATTACCGGCAGGATCGGCTCGGGGAAATCCACGCTGATGCGTACATTGCTTGGTCTGCTGAAAAAATCAGAAGGAATGATACGCTGGAACGGGAAGGAGATTGATCCTGCATCATTTCTCACCCCGCCCAAAGCTGCCTACACGCCGCAGGTACCTCGCTTATTCAGCGACCCGCTTCGGGAAAATATCATCATGGGCAGTCATGATCGAGAGAAAGATGCATTGGAGCACGCCATTCGTCTAGCAGTCATGGAGCGGGATATTGAACAGCTTGAAAATGGTCTTGATACGTATGTAGGGCCTCGCGGGGTCATGCTCTCCGGCGGACAAATTCAGCGGGCGGCAACGGCAAGAATGATGATGACACAATCTGATTTGTATTTGTTCGACGATCTGTCCAGCGCCCTTGATGTGGAGACCGAGCAGCTGCTCTGGGAACGATTATTCACTGAGCGTGATGTCACCTGCATTGCCGTGTCGCACCGCCGCGCTGCCTTAAGCAGGGCTGATCATATTATCGTAATGAAGGATGGCCGTATCGAGGCAGAAGGGACACTGCATGAGTTGCTCGCAACATGTGCAGAGATGCAGCTGCTCTGGCAAGGCGAGCAGTCCTCTACGGAGGAAGTACCGAAGGAGGAACTGATCAGTTCCTAGTGGATTGCCCTACTCACAACTCATGCTTGATCAGCATAAAGAAATTTAGCAAGAATCCCATGTGAAAAGGAGGATGGCATCTCCATGTCTTGGTTCTCTCCACAGGTAACCGACACGTTCAAGGCATTCTCATCTGCACATATGGGGGTACTGTTTCTGTTTATCGTGACAGTGCTCCTCTTATATCGATGGCGTCATTGGTTTCGACAGGAGAAACCTAACCGATATGGCAGATGCATCCTAATAAGTTTGCTCGTTCTATCTGAAGTAAGCTTGAATATATGGTATGTGGCAACAGGGATATTCCGTGCGGCGGATACACTCCCGTTCGAGCTATGCAGCATCTCCTTATACATGTGTGTGCTCATGCTCCTGTTCCGAAGCAAGAAGATATTCCATATTGTTTATTTTACTGGTATCGGGGGAGCGCTCCAGGCACTGCTAACGCCAGCTCTAGACTATCCGTTCCCCCATTTCCGATTCGTCCAGTTCTTCATTGCCCATATCGCAATCATCCTCGCGGTACTGTATATGGTCTGGGTAGAAAATGTGAGGCCAACGTGGAAATCAATCGGTTATGCAATGCTGTTCCTTAACGTTCTGCTCGTTGTAGTTGGAGGTATCAACTATTTAACTGGCGGCAACTACATGTTCTTGGCTCACAAGCCGGAGACTGCTTCCTTATTGGATGTGCTGGGGCCTTACCCGTGGTATCTTCTATCACTCGAGGGCGTTGCACTAGGAATGTTCATTGTCTTGTATCTTCCGTTTCTTATCGCGGGACGACTGCGTACAAGCAGCGGTACCGATATAGATCTGCGAGGCTAATTCTCAGTGCCGATTGAAGCAGCAGCCGTTGCGAAATGATCATGCATATTAAAAAAAAGGATTGTGCCTTCGCACAATCCTTTCTCTTATTTTCATCGTAATCATCATAATTCATCGCAATCACAGATTACAATTTATTCCTCTAGATTGTATAATAGAAATGTACAACACACCTTGAGTGGTTGGCTCCCTCCGGAAAGGAGGTGAGTCTATGAACTTCTCCTTCTCCGATGTTATCATGTTCGCTACGTTTCTCGTCGCGCTCTTGACTTACATTGATAGAAAAAAGAAGTAACCACTCATGGTTAGCCGCCGTGGGTTACTTCTCTATAGCTTATGAAATTTATGGAGGGGAAAATCCACTCAAGATGTTTGTACTGGGAACGGATGGCAGTCCGTTCCTTATTTATTGTATCGCTCTTATTACATATTATACCTGATTGCCGCCACTAATCAATTGAAATAAACTACTAATTTCAAGTTTCCAGCTACTCTTATACAGGCATATGCTCCTGCATTCGGCGCTTCTCGCGTACTTCCTCCATCGTCTCCATAAAGCGGCGTTCCGCTTCCCCCATATACGTATCACTACGGCGAATATAGACAACGGATACCATATTGAACGGTTTCGGTATGGCGAACACTTGCAGCTCGCCCTCCTTCTCTAGACGTCTTACTGCGGCCCGAGGGACAACCGTTATGCCGAGTCCAGCTACAACCGTTCCGATAATTGTCTCGAGTGTCCCGAATTCCATCACCTTCGTTGGTGAGATTCCCTCGAGCTGCATCCACTGCTCCAGCTTCGCTCGATATCCGCAGCCTTTGCGGAAGACAAGCAGCGGGCGGTGCAGCAATTCCCGCACATTGAATAACGGCTGCTTCCCATCTACGACACATTTGCCGCATACGAGCACCAATTCCTCATCGAACACTGGGTACTGTTCTACGTTCGATACCGTTACCGGGCCGGATACGAATGCCCCATCCAGCTTGTATTCCAGCACTTCTTCCGTAAGCTTGTCCGTTACCCCCGCCATAAGCGACAGGTCAACCTTCGAATATTTCTGATAGAACAGACTTAATATATCAGGCAGCCCCACGACCGTCTCTACTGAACCGATCAGTAGGTT
>NZ_JMDX01000158.1:0-14227 GCF_000935845.1 Paenibacillus sp. E194 | reverse complement strand
AGGAGTGGAGCAGACTAGCGGATAATCAGATCCTGTTTGAGTCATACATGATTGTTCAGAACCTAGGATCATACTTCGATGTCGCCATCGAAATGGATGAGGATGAGATTCCGTTGGTTAACGAGTATGGCAAGTCGCTTGCGATTTTCAACTCTGGTACGCCGCTTCGCATTGATGTCGTTGGGACTTTGGAGGGTCGCTGTCAAATTTATATGACCTATCTTAAAGCGCGTTTCAGCGATGAATCGATCTTGCAAATGCTCTCGGATCTTCAGAATATGCTCAATGACATCTGCCTACATCCGGATCAAAGCATTGCGAGCATGATCTCTTCCACCCCTGATCCTGTATGTATCTAAGTAAGTGGGTATGAAGCAACATTCTGGTAAGGAGCAACAATATTCGTGCGAAGGAGCAGAATGCGAAAGCATCTGCTCTTTTCATTTTTTTCAGCATTAGCTTCATCAAATTCTGATATCATTACTCCAGAATGAATTTCGGAACAAGCTCATTTTGTTCTTGAATCCCTGATTCGTATGGGATATTATGTAAGGGAATGAACATTCATTCCGCACAAAGGGTGATAGCTAGTGACCACGAACAAAAGAGACGATATTTTACTCGCCGCCTTACATCTATTTACTGTGCGCGGTTTCGATGCGACTACCGTACCGATGATCGCTGAACGAGCCAAGGTTGGCGCAGGCACCATCTATCGTTACTTTGAGAACAAGGAGGAACTGCTAAATTCCTTATTTCAAGAATGCACCGAGCAGTTCTTCCGCGCCGTCAAACAAGGCTTTCCTGAATCTGCAACCGTTCGCGAACAATTTCATCACATTTTTGTTCAGACCATCCATTTCGCGAAAGAGAACAGGGAAGCCTTTTCGTTCATTGACTCTCACTTGAATCCGCGATTATTGGACGAGAAAAGCCTCAAAACATTTGAAATAGGCATGGATTTTATTCGCCACTTTCTAATCAAAGGCCAGCAGCAGAACGTTATCTCACCATTGCCGCCGAATGCGCTCATTTCCATTTTCTACGGGGCACTTGTCAAATTGTTCGAAACGATCCGGGCAGAAGTGCTCGAAGAAACGCCCGAACTCCTCGCAGAAGTGGAGGAATGCTGCTGGAGTGCAATCCGAGTTCATTAACTCGATTGTTTTACTAGCAGTACGGAATGAATATTCATTCCTATCTGTCTACTGTCGACTTCAATCGTTCCTTGCTGCAAAGTAACACTGACATCTATGAGCTACCTCTTGCGAACGAGCTGCATACCATTTAGAGGAGGCAATATCATATGTCTATTGCGATTCCACAACCCAAAACTTACGGTCCTCTCGGCAACATTCCTCAATTGAATCCGAATTCACCTATCTTATCTTTCATGAATCTTGCCGATGAATACGGTGAAATCTACCGCATGAAGCTGCCATTCGGAACGCTTCATGTCGTCTCTGGGTACGAGTTGGCCAAGGAATTTAGCGACACTTCTCGCTTCGGTAAAATCGTAGATAAAACGATATTAAACAATGTGCGGGCATTTGCAGGGGATGGCTTATTTACCTCTGAGACGGACGATCCGAATTGGAAGAAGGCCCATAATATTTTGCTTCCGAGCTTCAGCCGCACAGCAATGCGGGGCTATTTTGACAAGATGCTGGATCTCGCGATGCAGTTAATTCAGAAGTGGTCGCGGCTAAACCCCGATGACTATGTTGAAGTACCTGAGGATATGACAAGACTGGCGATGGATACGATCGGGTTATGCGGCTTCAATTATCGATTCAACAGCTTCTATCGTGATCAGCCTCATCCATTCGTGACCAGTATGGTTCGGGCATTGGATGAATCGATGAATCAGGCGCAGCGACTCGGCATTCAGGATATGCTCATGGTGAAGACGCGGCGGCAATTTCAACAAGACATTGATGTGATGTTCTCATTAGTTGATAAGATCATTGCTGAACGCAAAGCGCACGGACACGAAGAGGCAAATGATTTGTTAGCTTACATGCTGCAAGGCAAGGATCCCGATACAGGCGAATCATTGGACGATGCAAACATTCGATATCAAATTATTACATTCTTAGTAGCCGGACATGAGACAACAAGCGGATTATTGTCATTCGCCCTGTATTTTCTGCTGAACAACCGCGACAAGCTGCAAAAAGGCTATGAGGAAGTAGATCGTGTATTGAAAGATCCCGTTCCCACCTATACACAGATCAAGAATTTGAAATACATTCGCATGATTCTGGATGAATCGCTGCGATTATGGCCTACAGCACCTGCGTTCAACTTGTATGTGAAACAAGATACGCTGCTGGCGGATCGATATGAGATGAAGCAGGGAGACCGCCTGCTCCTGCTGCTTCCGCAATTGCACCGAGACGCTGCAGTATGGGGACATGATGCGAACGAATTTCGTCCAGAGCGGTTCGAGGATCCTAGCCAAATTCCACATGATGCTTACAAGCCTTTCGGAATCGGTCAACGCGCTTGTATCGGTCAGCAATTTGCCCTCCAAGAGGCGACATTAATGCTTGGTTTAATCTTGAAGCATTTCGAACTCATCGATCATACCAATTATCAATTGAAGCTAATGGAGTCGCTAACCATCAAGCCCGAAGGGTTTACCATGCAAGTGCGCCCGCGACGCACTCAGACCGGCGCTGCAACCATTCACATTGAAAATCGTGACCCATCTAAGGAAGGAGCAGCCTTAAGCCGAGAGCCTCAACAACGATCCCTACACAATACGCCGCTCCTCGTATTATACGGATCAAACCTTGGCACAGCAGAGGGCATTGCCCGCGAACTAGCGGAGAAGGGCCGTCAACTAGGCTTCCTAAGTAAAGTCGCAACACTTAACGATTATGCAGGAGAGCTACCCAAGGAAGGCATCACCTATATCGTGACAGCATCGTATAACGGACAGCCACCCAGCAATGCACGACGCTTCATGAAGTGGCTGAAGGAAGTGGAGCCGGAGGCATTGACAGGAGTTCGCTATTGCGTCTTTGGTTGCGGCGATCATAACTGGCCTAGTACCTATCAGAGCATTCCCATATTCATGGACGAACAGCTCGCGGCTAAAGGGGCGAATCGTCTACTGCCTGTCGGACATGGCGATGTCAGCGGCGACTTCGAAACCGAAGTGGAGGAGTGGAGCAATAAGCTGTGGCCAACAGTTATGCGCTCACTGGATTTGAAATTTGATGGAATTGATGCGTTAAAAAAATCGACAGCTTCTTCTTTAACCGTCGAGGTTGTAAACATATCGGTTGAATCACCGTTTGCCGAAGTATACCCTGCACATTGTGCAACAATCATGGACAATCACGAGCTGCAAAGGGGAGGAAACGGGCGTAGTACACGCCATATCGAGATTGAACTGCCTGAAGGCGTGTCTTATCTTGAAGGGGATCATTTAGGTGTGTTCCCTATCAATTCGGATCATCTAGTCGAACGAGTAATCAGCAGATTTAACTTAAATGGAAGCGATCACGTGGTGTTGCGAACAATAGGGAACCACTCTTCTCATTTGCCGTTACATCGCCCAGTGCTGATACAGGATCTTCTAAGCCGGAGCGTCGAACTTCAGGAACCTGCCAGTCGAGCACAAATTCGCGAGCTTGCCGCCTTGACGGTATGTCCTCCGCATCGAATCGAATTAGAAGCGCTGCTTGAGGTAGAAGCCTATAAGCGGAACATCCTTGAGAAGCGTATATCGATGTTAGATTTACTAGAAAAATACGAAGCTTGTGTAATGACATTCGAGCGCTTTCTTGAGCTGCTACCGCCACTAAAAATACGATACTATTCGATATCCAGCTCTCCTCGTGTACAGCCAAATCAGATTAGTCTCACAGTAGGGGTCGTACAGAGTCCAGGATGGGTTGGACGCCATGAATATCGAGGAGTTGCTTCCAACTATCTAGCCGATAGACAACCAGGCGAATCCATCCAAATGTTTATTCAGCCACCTCAGTCCAATTTCCGGCTGCCAGAGGATCCAAGCACACCTATTATTATGGTAGGCCCCGGAGTAGGGATTGCGCCGTTCCGTGGATTTCTTCAAGCCCGGCAGGCCATGAAGGAGCAAGGGATTTCGCTCGGCAGCGCGTATCTTTATTTCGGCTGTCGAGATGCGACGGATCACGTCTATGAGGAAGAGCTGGAGCAATATCAACAAGAAGGGATTGTTACGGTATACACCGCATTCTCCCGAATCGAGGGTCAACCAAAAACATATGTCCAGCATCTCATCAAACAGCGACAGCACGAAGTGATCGGTCTCCTTGACCATGGGGGACAGTTCTATGTGTGCGGTGACGGAAGCGCTATGTCGCCAGATGTGGAGGCAACACTCAAGCAGATGTATCAAGACGTTCATGGTGTTAACGAGACGAGAGCAAACAGATGGCTGGAGCAGCTCGGTGCCGACGGAAGATATGTGAAGGATGTATGGGCAGGAAGGAAAGCTTAATGAACCAAAACAAGTTGTAAACGAGTTGCAGGACAAGGGCGCCTTAGATGGGCGTCCTTTACCATTTCGATTGATCAACTAGGTCATTCGTGTGATTGTGTTGCAAGAACCGGCTTTATATACTTGATTGGAGGTTGAAAGCACAGAAGACTTTCTAGCATCGCAGACTAGTAGGGGGGAATATCGATGATATATATTGAAGCTGCCGGGGTCGAGGAAGACGATATGTACTATTTTGAGATCGACGAGAACGGAACAGCTTATCGACAAATAAGCAAACATGGCGATTTACATAGCGAGGTCTCCACTGCGCCAGATTTTGTGCTGTGCGATCAGGAAGTATTTATTGAGGCGGGCGATCGTATCCTTACAAAGGAACAATTTGATTTCGAGTGGCAGCAAGCGATTAAGCCTAACCTAGCGGCATGGATGAAAACGAAGAGCCAGTATCCCCCGGGGAGTCCGGTTAGCGGTGAAATTGCGATGTTTTATCCGCAAGGATCAATTATCCGATTAAGCAATAATGCTTATGCCGTAACAGATTACAATAAACTAAGAGATCGAACGCCGGCACAATATTTATATCCAGGGTACTGTGTAGAAGGGGTTGTCGCAGATTATGACGAGGACAATTTATGGCTGGTTATCGAAGACTGTAAGATAAAGGAAGGAAACACTATATAGGTAACTGCAGCGCTTCTATTGAACCTAACTTTTACAGAAGGGAAGAGTAAGATGACGAAAGACGAGGCGCTATTTCTTCTCAAATGCCATGCCTTCCATCATGAGGACATCGAGCACGAGAAAATGACGAATGGATTTTTAGGCATGCTGAGACCTTTTCGCGGTGAATTGATTGAAGATAATTTCCACGAGCTGATGAAGATCATTGAAGTTCTAGCTGATGAGTTCGCGAAGTCGCAAGTAAACAGAATCTTGATATCGTGCTTTTGGAGCATCTGTCAGCTATCCCGGGCATGGGCTTTATATCCTGACGGCATGCTGCAGAGCAATGGCCTGCTTTCCCAAGAACAAGTTCAAAAAATGGATGAATGGGTAGACATGATCTCGTATGCAGTGATGGTATTATTGGAAGGCGAAGATCAATTAGAGGAAGCGCTATGGTTATATCGAGAATACTTGAACAATCAAGAGAAATGAGCAAAGCGTGAAGGCGAACCAAGGCTATATCGAGAGAAATACATACACTTGATTGGAGAGAATGCGATGAATAGCAAGCTTGCCTCATTAGACTGTATTCCATGGCAGCGAATGACAACCGCTTATGGAAGGGGAACGGACATTCCTCAACTGATTGAAGAAGGACAATATCATGAATTGGCTAATTTAATCGAGCATCAGGGGACATTGTGGCAGGTAACGCCATGGGTAATGCTTGTGTTGCTGCAGAAGCTGGCGGATCGAGCTCGCCAACCGGATCAAATTACGGAGAACGAAATGACGCCTTACGCGGCTGTTGCCTCCGCATTAGCCTTTCAAGACATGGAGGCGGGGCAAGCGGTTGACAAGATGGAAGACTTATTAGAAGAAAAGTACTTATGGCCGGAGAGCGAGGAAGAGGATGAGGAACAGTGGGAGGAAGGGGAGCCGCTTGGATATGATCCAATACCGTTCTTTAGTTATTATTACTATAGCTATGACATATTGAAGCAGGCAGTGCCTACTTTCACTGCAATCAAGAATGGCAATCGCCAGCTTGCTCCCACTATTGATGAGATTCTTCAGTTATTCGCAAGCTAATTTATACAGAACTTATCACCGTCAATAGAAGAATAGAGAAGGGTAATGCGTAATTTCGGTGATTTATCTATCTTTACCTTGGCCGCATGCTTACCTGAACAGGTATAATAAATATACGTTAGCAAACCCTAACAGCACGATACATACGAAATAGCAGGAATGAAAAGGAGATACAATGGACGAGAAACCTTCTAACTTAGACGCAGGATGGAACTTTGACAACAGTTACTCCCGTCTTCCACATTCATTTTACTCCAAGCTGAATCCAACTCCTGTACGAGCGCCGGAACTTAGTGTTTTGAATGAATCGCTCGCAGCCTCCCTAGGATTGAGTGCAGAAGCATTAAGAAGCGAGTATGGTGTAGCTACGCTTGCCGGCAATACGATTCCAGAAGGGGCGTTGCCGCTCGCCCAGGCTTATGCTGGACATCAATTCGGGTATTTCAATATGCTCGGGGACGGAAGAGCAATTCTGCTTGGCGAACATATCACGCCTACGGGCGAGCGACTGGATATTCAGCTTAAAGGCCCCGGCAGAACCCCATATTCACGAGGTGGTGATGGTCGAGCCGCCCTCGGGCCGATGCTGCGAGAATACATCATTAGCGAAGCGATGTACGGTCTAGGCATTCCAACGACACGCAGCTTAGCGGTAGTATCCACCGGTCAAGGAGTCATACGTGAATCAGAGCTGCCCGGAGCGATACTCACTCGTATCGCTGTGAGTCATATACGAGTCGGGACATTTCAATACGTATCCAATTGGTGCGGAGCCGAGGATTTGCATACTTTGGCTGATTATACGCTGAACAGGCACTTCCCAGGAGCAGCAGACAACAGTGACAACCGATATTTGATCCTACTCAAAGAGGTTATAAAGCGCCAGGCATCGCTTATCGCTAAATGGCAGCTTGTTGGATTCATTCACGGAGTCATGAACACGGACAATATGGCGATTAGCGGTGAAACGATTGATTATGGCCCTTGCGCCTTCATGGATGCGTACAATCCAGATACCGTCTTCAGTTCCATTGATCGAGAAGGCCGCTATGCATATGGCAATCAGCCGAATATTGGCGGGTGGAACCTTGCCCGATTCGCGGAATCCATCTTGCCGCTGCTGCATGACAACGAGTTGAAGGCCGTGGAATTGGCCGAGGAAGCCCTGAATGACTACTTTGAGCTGTATCATGGTCACTGGCTGGCTGGAATGAGAGCAAAATTAGGTGTTTTCAATGAAGAAGAGCAGGATGAAGCCTTAATCGACGACCTGCTGAATCTGATGCAGAAGCATCATGCTGACTATACGAATACGTTCCGCGCACTGACCCTCAATACTCGGGAGAAGCAGTCATCTTTATTCGACAGCACCGAATTTGAACAATGGCATGAGCAATGGCAAGCAAGACTCGCCAAACAACCGCAATCCAAGGAACAGTCTCATCAGCTTATGCGCAGCAGCAATCCTGCCGTCATTCCGCGCAATCATCGAGTTGAAGAAGCATTGGACGCAGCGTCGCAAGAAGGGGATTTCAGCGTGATGAAGCGGCTGTTGGATGTTCTCGCGAATCCATTTGCGTACTCTGCGGATCAGGATGAATACTGCGAATTGCCGCCTACGCCTTCCCGTCCTTACCGAACTTATTGCGGCACGTGATAGAGAGGCATGATTAGTAACTTGACATGTACATTTACAAGGTGTTACGATAAATGCATAAATTTTCTAGGGAGAGATGTTGATGTTGGCGGTCGTTCTTAACTAATCAAATTCCATAGTGAGGAATATGTAATGCCAGTGAGAAGTGTTGCTGCTTAGCAATATTTATTTGCTGTGGCTTTGCGTACCCTCGGAATTAGTTAAGAACAACGGATATCATACTTGCCTTAGGTCATAAGTATGCCTATTTATTGAACCCGCATCCGTGCTTCTTGAAGCACGGATTTTTGCTTTATTTGGGGGCTTATTTAGGCATCAATCAAGTAGGGCGTAGAATGACGTTTGTTCATTCTGCGCCTTTTTTTTGTGTGCAACGAATGAGCGTCATTCCGCCAACAAGGAGGAATTACCGAATGCGCAATTTTATCGACATCGCAAATGAAGGCGTACGCTTGGAAGAGGGGATCTCTGTCATCGAGCAGCTCTTGTTGGAATGTTATTTGAACCCTGGAATCTCTACCAAAGAATTGGCCCGCAAAGCTCTTATTCCGATACCAACTGCTGCTGCCGTCAAACGGGAACTTATCAAGGTCGGGGCCATTGTTCAGGATAAAGGAGCACGCTGTACCGTGAAAGGGAAAGCATGGGTTGAGGAACAATGGGGGTATATTGGAATCCATATATGCCTATATCAAGAGCTAATGGCTCTCGAAAATGGAGTCCATCCCAAACTGCACCATGTATTAGCCGAATTGCGGGAAATCATGAACCATCGGCCACAGGCCGATACTCGAATCGATCAATCTAAATGTACACCTGAGACTAGCTTACGTAGAGCAGTGCTTTGTTTGAGGCAGCAATTCTTAATTGGAAAACAGATTATGTGCGTAGGAGACGACGATTTGGTGAGCGTATCCATCGGACTACTGCTTCAAGCTCTTTTCCCTGATGGGAGACATTTCAAAACAACAGTGCATGTCGTTGATATGGATGAGCGATTTTTACATTACATTCATGACGTGGCACAGCAAAAACGATTGCCGATTCAATGCATCCATCACGACTTGAGAGAACCACTGCCGGCTAACTTGCAAGGGAAGTTCGATTGTTTCTTTACAGATCCGCCTTATACGCTTCAGGGGATGAGCCTCTTCGTATCTCGAGGTATTAGCGCTCTGCGGAAGAGAAAAGGATTGCCGATATTCTTATCCTTCGCACACAAGTCACCTGATTACATGTTAACGATGCAGCGTGAATTCCTGAGAATGGGGGTGACAACGAGTGCAACATTGCCGCGATTCAATGAATACGAAGGAGCAGAAATTATCGCGAACCGAAGCCAGATGATCATTCTCAAAACGACCGAGCGTACTATTCCCGAATGTTCAGGACCATTCATGGATGCACTATACACGGGCGAAGTAAGACAGACGATCCGCACGTACAAATGCAAACAGTGTGGGAACAAGATCACGGTTGGCTGCCAATGTGAGATGGCAACGATAGAGCAGCTCAAGCACCGAGGCTGCCACTCATGCGGCAACGATACGTTTGATTTCATAAATAAGAAAGCATTATGATATATCAAGAAGAAGGAGAAAACATGAACATCATCATTCGAAAAGAAACACAAGCAGACTACCAAGCGACGGAATCCGTTGTAGAAAAGGCATTCGAATCTTTGGAATTCAGTGACCAAAAGGAACATGAATTAGTATCCCGTATCCGGCAATCCGACGCATTCATTCCGGAGTTATCCTTAGTCGCTGTTCACAGTGATCATATGGTCGGTCACATCTTGTTATCTCGAATTACAATTCGTGGAGATAAGCACACCGTGGATTCACTCGCCTTGGCTCCCGTGTCAGTGTTACCGGAATACCAAGCTCTCGGAATTGGAAAGAAGCTGATCCGCGAGGCACTGCAACGAGCTGCACAGTTGGGATACGGTTCTGTGATCGTATTGGGTCATCCTCAATATTATCCGAAGTTTGGCTTCAAGAAGGCCTCTATAGGGGGGATACAGCCGCCATTTGAAGTGCCTGAAGAGGCATTTATGACATTGGAGCTGCAAGAGCACGCTCTGAAACACGCATCGGGGGTTGTACAGTATCCGAGTGTATTTTTTGAATAAATGGTCGTTCTGGCCGGTATGCAGATGATCAGGCCAGGTAGCGAGCCATATATGGGAGAGTCGATGATGAGATATCAAATTGTCGCGTATGATGCAAAATACCATGAACGATTAGTAGACATATGGCTTCGTGCTGTTCGTCTTACACACAAGTTTTTGACAGAAGAGGATATTGAATTCTACCATACGATCGTCCGCAACGAGGCCCTTCGAGCGGTTGAAGTATGGATTCCACTTAATGAAGATGGGAACCCGCTAGGCTTCATCGGACTTGATGGAACGAACATAGAGATGTTGTTCGTGGATCCAGACAACCATGGACAGGGGATAGGAAGTCGCTTAATTAAGCATGCAGAATCACTCAAAGGAAGTCATCTTCGAGTTGATGTGAACGAGCAAAATGAGGGAGCAATCATTTTCTACCAACGATATGGCTTCGTACAGATAGGGCGTTCAGAGCTCGACGGAACAGGACGACCATTTCCATTGCTGCATCTGGAACTAAAAATTGATCCATCGGGTAAGTCGTTTATATCGAAATAGAATCATGTAATCCTATTGCTGGTGAAATGATAAACGAAGTAATCGGGTGTTTTATATTCATATTTTATGTTTAGATGTTCAAGTCAGTCTCCACATAGGAGTTGGCTTGAACTCTTTTTATCTTGAGAGTAATTTCACAATCATAAAGATGATGGGCGTCATATTTGGATTGTTTCATCATATGATCGATACTGACCGAAAGGTTAGTAAAAAGTGAAGGAGGCGAAGCTTTGCCTGTAAGGCTCTACGAAAGAGAAAAAGTATTGAGGGCCTGCATATCCGTATTCGCGAGCAATGGTTATAAAAACACTTCGACTGGGATGCTGGCTGAAGCAGCCGGCACATCGAAATCTTTAATATTTCATCACTATACGAGCAAGAAAAAGCTGTATTTCAGCTTGCTGGATCATTGCTTTGAAAAGATATTCAGCGAAATTCGAGCGGACTACATACTCGATAACGAGGATTTTTTTGAGGCTATAGATACGATCAGCCGCTTAAAGCTCAATTACTTTCGCAAACACGCCAATGAATACAAATTGGTGTACGAAGCTTTCTATTTGACGCCTGATGAACTGAAAGAAGACATTGAGCTGAAGTATGGGCACGCAATTGCCATCAGGTATCAAGAGTGGGAACGCTTATTTGAAAAAGTTCAGCTGCGAGAAGGCGTTCAGCGCAGGCAAGCTTTTGAGCTAATCAAGATTACGCTAGAGCATTTCCAAAGGAAGTTTATTGTAGAGCTCAAGGATATAGATAACATTGAGGAAGAATGCCTTGATGTCTTGCTTGATGAGATGAAACGCTTCTGCTGCATGATCCGTCATGGAATTGCATCTGACACGAATGACACGACTACAGACCCAATGATTCATGGAAACGGCGAACGTGAAAAGGAGCGGAAAATATGAAGAGATTAACTAGCGACGACTTTATCTCTACGGAAACAAAGCACGATGTCGTCTCATTTTATGCGAAATTTTATGAGCAGCAGGAACCGCTGTACCGCCTTGATAATTTTTTTGGCATGGGGGAAGCATGGCTTGCATTTCGCCACGATGATGTTGTTGCAATATTGAAAGACCCTCGCTTCATCAAAGACATCCGCAAGCTGACACCAAAGGAAAAACCCATAGAGGAGAACGCATCCGTGAATGCCTTGATGGAATGGGTGATTAACATGCCGAATATGCTCACTGTTGATCCGCCCGATCATACCAGGCTGCGTAGACTGGTATCCAGAGCCTTCACCCCCAACATGATTGAGGAGCTACATCCCCGTATTCAGCAGATAGCCGATGAATTGCTGGATGCTGTGCAGGAGCAGGGAAAGATGGATCTCGTATCGGATTTTGCCTATCCGCTTCCTATCACCGTCATTTCGGAAATGCTCGGCATTCCCGTCGCTAAGCGAAGCCAATTCCGAGAATGGACGCGTACGCTTGGGCAAGTCTCACTAGATCCGAAGGAAAGTGAGGCGGTTGTTGCCACACTGAATGAATTTATTCAATATATTCAATTCCTTCTAACCGAGAAACGCAAAAATCCTGGAAACGATGTAATCAGCAGTCTTGTTCAGACCTATGACGAAGGCGATCAATTAAGCGAGAATGAGCTCCTATCGACCATATGGCTGCTTATATCCGCCGGACATGAAACGACATTCAATCTGATCGCGAACGGAACGCTGGCTCTGCTTCAGAACCCAGATCAGATGCGTCTGCTCCAGAACGATTCCTCTTTGGTGCCTTCCGCAGTGGAGGAATTGTTGCGTTTCGCTGGTCCAGTCTTGCTTGGCAGCCGTATTGCGGGCGAAGATATAATGCTTCACGGTCAGACGATCCGCAAAGGCGAAATGATTGTGATTACGCTGAACGGAGCCAACTTTGATCCGCATAAGTTTGCGAATCCAGGTACTCTGAACATTACGCGTGAAGAGAATGAGCACTTAACCTTTGGCAAGGGAATTCATCACTGCTTAGGCGCTCCATTGGCCCGATTGGAAGGTCAGATTGCTTTCCGCACACTGCTGCGACGACTGCCTAATCTGCGCCTGGCCGTTGCTCCCGAGGAACTAACCTATAACAAGGACTCTATGCGTTCACTTGCGAGCTTGCCTGTATTGTTTTAGGATACTCATCACGGTTTACTAGACTTTAAATCAACGTTCATATGTCCCCAAGTTTCGTCGTGTCAATGATACGCAAGCTTGAGGACGTTTCTTTTTTTGCAAACAAGCCTTTAGCAAGATTGGAACAGCATCTATCCCACAGAACAGATACAATAAAGGTAACAACGAACGACTGCTAGAAGAAAGGACAGATTTTGCATTGGATTACAATGACGATATTCAGCGCAGTATCGAGTATATCGAAACAAATCTAACCAGAGAGCTTACTGCCATTG
Source organism: Paenibacillus sp. E194 (assembly GCF_000935845.1). Classification (NCBI taxonomy): domain Bacteria; kingdom Bacillati; phylum Bacillota; class Bacilli; order Caryophanales; family Paenibacillaceae; genus Paenibacillus; species Paenibacillus sp. E194. Next base: position 1,228 of record NZ_JMDX01000158.1, on the reverse strand, counting down.
AGATCGCAGAGCATATCGGATACTCGGTATTTCATTTTTGCAGAGTGTTCAGTGTTCACCAAGGCATGCCTCTGATGGATTTTGTACGCAAGAAAAGACTGATTCAGGCAAGGAGAGCGCTGCTATCAAACCGCAAAATTATCGATATTGCTCTAGAATACAGCTTTGAAACAGCAAGCGGTTTTTCCAAGGCCTTTCGCAAAGAATTCGGCTACAGCCCGACGGTATATCTCACGAAGTTCAAAGCATGGCGTTCAAGCAATCTATTCATTCATTTGGAGGGAGACAGAATGCAGCCTACAATTGTAACGAAACCTGAATTCAAAGTAGCTGGCTATGGTATTCACACGAATCTGGCGAACGGATTTACGAAAGACATCGCAGCCTATTGGGACACGTATATCGGTGACAATTTAGAAAGTAAGATGTATGAGCAATTAACTCCGCCGGAGCATGGCGAGGTAGGAATTTGTATCCCCGCATCAGATGAAGGGAATATTGTCTATTTATTTGGCGTCATCGTTAATGATTATAGCAAGGTTACACCCGACATGATAACTGTTGAAGTTCCTGAGGCTCATTATGCCGTCTTCACAACACCGCCAGTCGATTACTTCGGAAGCGATGCCGCTTATGATGCAGATCCGCTAGCTGCAGCCGTTCAAGCAACCTGGACCTATATTTTCGAAGAATGGTTCCCGAACAGTGGATATGTATACGATGAATCCAAGCTCGATTTTGAATTTTATGATGAACGCTGCCACGGCCAGCGCAATGTCGTCATGGATATTTATGTCCCAGTCCTAAAATATACTGTACAGGGGGAATAGAGTATGGAGAAGCAATATTATGGAGAATTATGTTCCTTATTTTATGATTTGGATAAGCCGGAAGCGCCGCAGGAGCAAATGGATTTCTGGATGTCTTATGCCGATAAGACAATGAGAATATTAGAGCCTATGTGTGGATCAGGCCGGTTTCTAGTCCCATTTCTTGAACAAGGCTATCAGATCGATGGATTCGATTTGTCTGCGGATATGATCAGTAGATGTAAAGAGAAGCTCACATCATTAGGCTTATGTACACGTATTGATTTATGTGATTTCAACAACTTTGATACATCGATTGCGAAGTATGATCTTATCTTTATCGCAGCCGGATCATTTTCCTTATTGACGGAGCAGGATGAGGTTATCAAGGCTCTCCAAGTTATGAAGAATTGCCTCAC
>NZ_JMDX01000157.1:0-14318 GCF_000935845.1 Paenibacillus sp. E194 | reverse complement strand
TGCTTCAAATACGCTCACTGGCATCACCTCCTTACAGGAGACTAGCCAACCACCCATAAGCCATTATTGTGTTGCTATGAATATATCACAATCATTTCCAAATGACTAGATTTACGATTTTAGTCAATTATTTACCTGATACATCGAGGCGATTGAACAGCAAGACTATGTAAGCTCAAATTTGGATATAATAAAAAGAAGATCGCAGCGGTAACTGCGACCTTCTTCCCACAATAACCGCTAAATGAGCGGTTAGCTTAATCGAAGTGAGCAAAAACTACAGGAGTAGACCGCATTCCTTTGCGAGAGGGCGGTCTACTTTTTCTTTAAGTAGGCAAGCAGAGCAAGAATGAACATTCCAAACTCAATGAACTAGACTTCTAGCTTTCACTAGAGATCCTTTCTACTGCATAAAGAACATTATCTCTCCAGCTTCAAAATCCGCCAGCTCATGCCTTCTACCTCAACTTGCAATCCTGTACTAGAACCTTGAACCCCATCACGGCTAGTTTCACCGCTGACCAGCGCAACGTCCGTCCAATTTCCAACACAGTCATCGAATGCAGATACATTCACCGTACGCTTCTCTTCAGATGCATTCAACACGAACAACCAGCGTCCGTTCTCATCAGCACGTTCATACGCAATTACTCGGTCGCTCTCCAAGGCATGGACAAAGCGGAAGCTTCCCGTACGAAGCTCAGCATTGGCGTGACGAAGTGCAATTGCGCCCTGATAGAAGCTCAGCAAATCTTGATCCTGCTTCGTTTCATCCCACTCCATGCATTTGCGGCAGCCTGGATCATGACCGCCGTCCAAACCTACTTCATCACCGTAATAGATGCACGGCGTACCGAGGAACGTCAGTTGGAACAAGGCAGCCAATTTCATTTTGCTCTTGTCGCCGCCGCACAGCGTAAGCAGGCGAGTCGTATCATGGCTGTCGAGCAGGTTGAACATCACTTCGTTCGCCTGTTGTGGATAGCTCGCTAACTGATGCTGAATCGCTTGCGAGAACTGCAAGCCGTCTACTTTCTCTTCAGCGAAGAAATCATGCATTGCATACGTGAACGGATAGTTCATAACCGCATCGAACTGATCACCCTGCAGCCACATCATGCCTTCATGGAACATCTCGCCGAGAATATAGGCGTCCGGATTCACAGCCTTCACCGTTTGACGGAACTCACGCCAGAACTGGTGATCGACCTCGTTGGCTACATCCAATCTCCAACCATCGATGCCCACTTCTTCGATCCAGTAGCGTGCAACCTCGAGCAAATACTTCTTCACTTCCGGATTTTCCGTGTTGAGCTTCGGCATCATCGGTGTAAATGCGAAGGTATCGAATGTTGGTATGCCCTCCACAACCTCTAATGGGAACTGGCGAACATGGAACCAGTCTTTGTAAGCGGACTGCTCTCCCTTTTCGAGCACATCCCGATATGGTTCGAACGCATAACCACTATGATTGAACACTGCATCAAGCAGTACGCGAATGCCGCGAGCATGGCAGGCTTCGACCAACTCTTTCAGCTTTTCGTTCGAGCCAAAATGAGGATCTACCTGCATGTAATTTTTCGTATCATACTTATGATTCGTAGTCGCCTCAAATATCGGCGTAAAGTAAATCGCTGTTATAGCCAGCTTCTCCAAATGATCTAAGTGATCAATAACCCCTTGCAAATCCCCGCCGAAGTAATTATCCGGCTTTGGCTCTCCGCCCCATGGCAGCACACCTTTGGGATCATTGCTCTTATCACCGTTCGCAAAGCGCTCAGGGAAGATCTGATAGAATACCGCATCCTTTACCCATGTTGGGGGAGTGAAGATATCTGCTGGATTCAAGAACGGATACTCGAACCAGCGATGGGCAGGCACAGGAACTTCCTCTTGGAATCCGCGCTCAGTCATCCATACATGCTCAGTACCGGACTCTAGCTTAATGGCATAGGCCAAGCGACGGAAAGGAGGGACAACCTCTGCTTGCCAATAGTCGAACAGCTCATCCTGATACAAACATGTCATCGGAACGATATCCGCTCTACCAATACCGCCTTCGCAATCGAACTTGTCCACAAAATAAACGGCAGCACGCTCAACATCATTCTTTTTCGTACGGATACGCACATGGATTGTCTTACGGTCATACGCATAAGCCCAGTTTTGCTTCGGACGGTGATAAATAGCTTCGAGTAACATCTTTAGTCCTCCCTTAACATGGTCGTATTAATCAGAACATCATTAACCATTAACAATATGAATAAAATAAACGAATAGCTTTACATAGCTAACCTAGTGAAACAGAAAGACATCGCCATCGCTAGACAACTGTACTCCATTTCACCAAAAGCCTGTAAACTCCAAAAGTCTATGGTGCTAGCACGATCGTACTGTATGGCGGAAGTGTGCAAACGCCATCCTTCAGAGCAGCGCCATCCACACTAGAGAAGGCTAATGTCTTCAGTACAGCAACCGTGTCTGCTGACAACTGTATCTGTTGCTCTTTGCCAGACAAGTTATGGAGCACAAGGCGTGCATCCTCTTTCGTTGCACGGTAATAGCCGGCCACTTCAGAGACGTTCGTCTTATACGATTGAATGCCGCCTTGCTGCAGCACCTCATCCGAATAGCGATACGCAATCAGCTTTTTATAGTGGCTCCACAGTGAGCTTGGATCCTTCATCTGCTGCTCTACAGGAGTCACCGTTTTGTTTGAAGAAGCAGGCTCCCATGTAGTCATCCCTGCACTTTTCTCATCTGCCATCCATTTCATTGGCTCACGCAGTCGTTCGTCAGGTTTCAAGCCAAGCATACCAATTTCTTCACCATAATAAATAAACGGATTGCCTGGCAGCGTCAGCAGCACTGAAGCAGCCATCTTCGCATGATTCACATTGCCTTGAAGCTCGCTCATGACCCGATTCTGATCATGATTTGTCAGGAACGAAGCATCGACGAACTTGCCGTCTGATTGCTTGCTGTAAAAGTTGTAAATACGGCTCATCATCGAGCCGATATCGGAATCCTTCTCATCCTGCACCATCGAAATCATCCGCTTCGCCATATCGAAGTTGAATGCAGAATGAAGTCCGTCCTTAAGGAATGGTCCAATAACCGCTGGAGAATCCCATACCTCGCCAACGAGATATGCTTCTGGATTTGCCTCTTGAACAGCTTGGCGGAATTCCTGCCACCATTTTTGATTGTTCTGCACGACATCTGGATTCTGACTCGTATTGTAAAAGTCCTCATATACATGCTTGGCTGCATCCAATCGAAAGCCATCTACACCGAGCTTCAGCCAGAATTTTGCCGCTTTTTTGATTTCGGCTCGTATCTCAGCATTGTCCATATGCAGATCAGGCATGCCTTCCCAGAAGACACCGAGATAATGCTTTCCGTCTTTCTCATGCCAAGCCTGCTGCCCCCAAGCGCCTCTTGTTGCTGGATCAAGCTTCAAATCCTCGGCCCACATATACCAATCACGTTTTGGATTGTCTTTGCCTTTCATTGATTCCTTGAACCACGGATGCTCGCTGCTCGTATGATTGACCACGAAATCAATCACAATCTTGATGTCTCGCTTATGGGCCTCTTCAAGCAGACGCTTAAAGTCGTCCATCGTTCCGTAGTCCGGATTGATTATGTAATAGTCCGTTACATCATAGCCATGATAAGACGGGGAAGGATTGATTGGCATTAACCAGAGGTGCTTAACCCCAAGCTCCTGCAAATAATCAAGCTTCGCCGTAACACCGTTTAAGTCACCGATTCCATCTGCATTCGTGTCGTAGAAGGAGCGAACAAAAATTTCATAGTAGACCCCATTGCTTGTCCCCATCGGCGTCAACGCATCAGCCAGTTTCAACTTGCTTGTAACTGTCCCCGAGGCAGCTACGGTTGATTTATTGTCCTGTACGGTCTTATCCTCAGAAGGAGCAGTCGCCTGCGACTGGCATCCGGCAAACACGAGAGAGACAGCCGATACGAGACATGCCGTTCGTAAACAATTCATCCACTTGCTAGATATGGCCATGAGATCATTCTCCTCGTTGCAGGTTATATCGATGTATTTCAAACTATAGAGTTGATCCGATTGATTCAATTACACATATGTTAACAACCTCAAGCAACAGCAACCGCTCGAACAACTACAGACAGAACTACGTAACAACGCTACGAACAGCACTATTCACAGAACTATTCACAGATCTACTAAACAATCGTTTATACAAACTATTCTGATGCAGGCGTTTGCACAGAATCCCTCCAAATAATTTGATGTGGGATAAGAATCCGGGCTTGGTCGAAGCCATCGCCCTTAATGCGCTGTACAAGAGCTTGCACCGTAGACTGACCCATCTGATGCGTACCGATATCTACACTAGAGATTTGCGGCAAGCACATTTCAGCCAATAGCGTATTATTGAAGCCTACAACACTGAAGTCTTCAGGAACACGCAGCCCGTTGTTCCATAGCGTACGGATAATGCCGAATGCGACCACGTCATCGATGGCGATAATCGCAGTAGGACGTTCCTCCAGCTGAAGGAGCTTTTCTGTAATCTGACCCGCGGATTCCGGAGTGAATGCGCCTTCAAATGTATAATCGTTATCAAATGGAATGCCAGCCTCCAGCAAGGCTTTGCTGTAGCCATCCAGACGATCCTTAGACACGGTTAGTTCGAACGGGCCGCTGACGAACGCGATTCGCTTATGCCCAAGCTCAATCAAATGACGAGTAATCGCTTGCGATGCTGCAATATTATCGTTATCGACAGAAGTAACATCGGCATAATGCTCACTGCGTCCGACGAGCACGAATGGGAACTTCTTTTCATGAAGGAAGGTGATGCTTGGATCTTCCTTATGTGCGGTCAGCAGGATGATGCCATCAACCTTGCGGCCATGGACAAGCCGCTCTACTGCTTTAATTTCTTCCTCCTCATTCGTGGCTGAGGTCATTAACACATCGTAATGACATGCCGCAGCTTTGCTCACAATCCCGCGAATAATTTCGGAGAAGAATTGGTTTTGGAACAACTCATCCGCAGGGCGGGGGAGGATAATGCCAATATTATTCGTTGTCTTCGTAACTAGACTCTTCGCCATCACGTTTGGATGATAACCTAACTCATCCATGATTTTGCGAACTTTACGGCTTGTCTTCTGACTGATACGAGAGTCATTGGAAATAACTCGCGATACGGTAGATGGAGACACGCCAGCTTTCTCAGCTACATCTATAATGGTTACTGCCATAATCGAAACCTCACTTAATAATGGAAAATATTCCGTTGATGTCCCAAAGTATAATGCAAAAAAAAGTTTTATGCAAACGCTTTACATGCATAGGCACAGTGTGTATAATTCGATTTGAAGGTAACCGTTTACAACACTATATCTAGCAAGGAATCATTTTTTTTACTTCATTGTGCAAAGGTTTGCATAAATATAGCGCAAGTGCTTCGAAATACAGCATCATCCTTCACCTTTGCGCATTGTCCATGCAGATCCTGTACCAGAATTGAAAGGGGCTATTTCTAACATGAAGAAATGGGTAGCAATGTTGTTGTCAGTCATGATGGTCTTTACAATCACAGCATGTTCCACAGGCGGCAAGGAATCCTCCTCTGCGAACAACCAAACGACGAATGAGGAAACAGCGAATAACGGTGCAGGCGACGAAGAACTGAAGCCGGAAGAGGGCGCATCCCTTCTCGTATGGGAAAGTAAAGAATCTCGCACGTTTATGGAAGAAATCGTGAAGCAATTCAAAGAGAAGTACAATGTTGACGTGAAATACGAGGAAGTAGCAGCACCTGACCAAGTAAACAAGCTGATGAACGATGGTCCAGCTGGTATCGGGGCAGACGTAGTCGTATTCCCTCATGATAACTTGGGTAAGGCAGTTACAGCTGGACTTCTTTTGCCGAATGATTACTTTGAAGAGCAAACGCGTGCACAAAACTCTGAATTGGCAATCAACGCAACAAGCTACGACGGAATGTTGTACGGCTATCCGCGTTCCGTAGAAACACTCATCATGTTCTACAACAAGGATCTTGTTCCAGAAGCGCCTAAGTCAATGGAAGAAGTAATTGAGCTTTCGAAGAAAATGAATGACTTGAAAAATAAAAAATATACGTACATGTGGGAAATCGGAAACTTCTACTATGACTACTTGTTCCTCGCTTCCACGGGAGGATATGTATTCGGTAAAGAAGGCACTGACAAGACAGACGTTGGCTTGAACAACGAAGGCGCATTGAAGGGTGCTCAGTTCCTGCAAAATTTTGCGAAGCAAGTGCTTCCACTTACGACGTCTGATGTAACAGGCGATGTTAAGAAAGGTTTGTTCGCGAACGGCCAATTGGCAATGAACGTCGATGGGCCTTGGGCAATCCAAGACTTGAAGAAAACAGGCATTAACCTGGGTGCAGCTCCAATTCCTAGCATTGACGGCCAACCGTCCAAGACATTCTCTGGCGTAAAAGCTTGGTATGTTAACTCTTACACGAAATATCCAAATGCAGCGAAATTGTTCGCAGAGTTCGCTTCCACGAAGGAAGCTCAATTGAAGAGCTATGAATTGAATGGTCTTGTTCCTTCTAATAAAGAAGCAGCAGCAGATCCAAAAGTAACAAGCGATCCATTCACAGTAGCTGTACTTGAGCAATTCAAGAACTCCTACCCAATGCCGGTTATCCCTGAGATGGGTAACGTGTGGAGCCCAATGGCCGCAGGCTTGGCAGACATTTTGAATAAAGGCAAAGATCCTAAGGCAGCGCTTGATAACGCCGTTAAACAAATAAAAGATGCGATCAAGTAAGGAGTAACACAAGTGGCCCGGGGAGTGAATAACGCTTGCCCGGGCTGTTTGTTAGACAGACCTCCTAGATACATGCCTACCATGCATACTTATTGGATAGCTATTGGAGAGTAGGAAAGGAGAAAGGCGATATGAGCACTACACAATCGGTGTCGACAACCGCAAACCATACGAATAGTCCTTCGCAAGAGCCGTCGCCAATGAAAGCTTCGCCTGGCACAGGTAAGAAGGCAGCTGTGTTGTCTGCTCTGTTCTGGGGATTGGGGCAAATCTTTAATCGTCAGTACCTCAAAGGTATTTTGCTGATGCTGCTTGAAGCAGTCGGACTGTTTTACCTGATTAACTATTTGCCGCGAGCGATATGGGGAATATACACGCTCGGGACACAAACATCCCAAATGGTTAAGGTCGGGAGAGTGTACAAACCCGTACATGGTGACCATTCCATTCATTTGCTCATTACCGGATTAATCACACTTCTTGTCTTGTTTATCTTCATCTGGATATACGTACTCGTCGTCAAAGACGCGAAAGCAGTTGGGAAGCTGCGGGAAGAAGGCAAGAAACCGAATAACTTCCTTGCAAGTTTGGCATATGTCAAAGAAACGAAATTTGCTTACTTGTTCCTGGCACTGCCAGCAACAGCGGTATTGTTCTTTACGATCATGCCAATCATCTTTATGATTTTGCTTGCCTTTACGAACTATTCTGCACCGGATCATGTTCCACCGAAAAATCTGGTCAGCTGGGTTGGATTCCAGAACTTTGTCGATCTTCTTCAATTGGGCACATGGAGCGGTACGTTCTACGGCGTACTAACATGGACCATTATATGGGCATTTCTTGCTACCTTTTCCTGCTACTTCGGCGGAATTCTGGTCGCGCTCTTGGTTCAACAGCCTGGTGTGAAACTGAAGACGATGTGGCGCACAATCTTCATCATCCCGTATGCAATTCCGCAATTGTTGTCCTTTTTGATTATGCGCAATATGTTTAACGGAGAATTTGGGCCGATCAACCAATACTTGAGCTACTTCGGCTTAGGTAAGCTTCCATGGCTCTCTGATCCTTTCTGGGCGAAAGTAACGGTATTGATTGTCAACATGTGGGTAGGTATTCCGGTTACGATGGTACTCGTTATCGGGATCTTGACAACTATTCCTAAAGATATGTATGAAGCGGCTGAGGTGGATGGAGCAACGGCATGGCATAAATTCAAGGCCATTACGATGCCGATGATCCTTTACTCAACAGCACCAATTCTGATTGGTCAGTTCGCAGGTAATATCAACAACTTTAACGTTATCTTCTTGCTGACGAACGGCAACCCGCCGAATGGTGAGTACCAGTACGCGGGTAGCACCGACTTGCTTGTTACATGGCTCTATAAGCTGACGCTTGATAACAACAAGTACAATATCGCAGCAGCGATCGGTATCATCATCTTTATTATTGTTGCATCCTTATCGATCTGGAGCTACCGCCGGACGAAATCATTCAAAGAGGAGGACATGATCCAATGAGTACAGGAGCTAAGAAAAAGTCGCGTATCCGTCTTACTTTCAGCTATTTGATGCTTATTGCCATTACGATATGTGTACTGTATCCGACGATTTGGATTGTTATGTCATCCATTCGTCCAGGCACGTCCATTTATAGTGAATCGCTGATTCCAAGCAATCCAACATTTGAACACTATATAAGCCTGTTTACGTCTAAGGAATATCAATATGGGCTGTGGTATTGGAATACGTTGAAAATTGCGTTCTGCAACATGGTATTTGGTGTCATTCTCGTCGTCATGACGGCATACGCATTATCACGGTTCCGCTTCTATGGTCGTAAGAACCTCATGTCCGGGATACTTGTATTGGGTATGTTTCCAGGCTTCATGAGTATGATCGCAGTTTTTCTTTTGTTGCTGCAATTGAACATGCTCGATACACATCTTGCGTTGATTCTCGTCTATTCAGCAGGCGCACCGCTGGGAGCGTTTGTGGTCAAAGGATTCTTCGATACGATTCCGAAGAGCTTAGAAGAATCCGCTCGTATTGATGGTGCGACGCACTGGATCGTATTCCGTAAAATCATGCTGCCATTGTCGAAGCCGATGATCACGTACGTGGGGCTGATGACATTTGCCGGCGCGTGGGGCGACTTTATTTTCGCTAAACTTATCATTCGTTCCAAGGAAAACTACACACTTGCGATTGGTCTGTACGATATGGTCAACAACGCATCTACGAACTTTACGATGTTTGCAGCAGGTGCGGTACTGATTGCAGTTCCGATTGCACTTCTTTATCTGTACCTGCAGCGCTTCCTCGTAGAAGGCTTGACAGCAGGTGCAAGCAAGGGCTGATTAGCCTGCGGTATGTGCAGAGGGAAATGAAGGTTTTAACTTAGGCAGAAAGAAAGTCCGCTTTTCAACACTGGGAAGGTTGCATGAGCTCCGTGAGTGAATGCAAGATTCGATGCCTGGTTGCATCTTGAATGATCTCGTGATCAAAAGCGGACGATACAAATTCTAGGGTAGAACAGCGGAGGGATTATCATGCAAGATACTAGTGCAGCTATACATCCGGACAATGCAAGTGAACAGACACATACACAGACAGGTGTACAGCTAGGAGCGATCTCTCGTGTTGCTGAGCAAGATGGTTCGTTATGGCTAGTCGGTAAATACTTCAATCTCGCAATCACTTCAGTTGGTGCCGGAGTAATCCGCATCAAGACATATAGAGGACATCAGCCGGACTGGAAGACGTCCCCGGCAATCGTGAACAAGGACAGTCGTATTCCACAAACGATGAAGTGGTCTACTACAGAGGAGCTTGTTTCTATTACAATTGGCAATACGCTTCTCGAAGTGAATCGTCAATCCGGTGCATTTCGCATTTGCAACGAGAACCAGCCAAATGTAGAATTGGTCAGCCTGCAGCGCAACCGTGAATCCGTGGGCGACTATACGGCATTTGTTGCCCTGGAAAAGGACGACCATATTTACGGACTCGGTGAGAAAACGGGCTTTCTCGACAAGCGTGGCGAGCGCTATACGATGTGGAACTCTGACGTATATGCACCGCATGTACCGGAAATGGAAGCATTGTATCAATCCATCCCATTCTTGACGGTATTGAACCAAGGCAATAGCTATGGCTTGTTCTTGGATAACCCGGGCAAAACCGTATTCGATATGCGTACGTTTGCCGATATGGCGATGATGCAAACATGGACAGACGAATTCGATTTGTACTGGATCGAAGGGCCTTCGATGAAGGATGTTATTATCCGTTACGGCGACTTGACAGGCCGTATGCCGCTACCGCCGAAATGGGCACTTGGATATCACCAATCCCGCTACAGCTACATGGATGAGCAGGAAGTCTTGAACTTGGCTCATACGTTCCGTGAGAAAGAAATTCCATGTGACGTTATCCATCTCGACATTCACTATATGAACGGTTATCGTGTCTTCACATTCGATGAGAATCGTTTCCCGAATCCGAAGGACATGATGGATCAGCTCAAGGAGCTTGGCTTCCACATCGTGCCGATCGTCGATCCAGGCGTGAAGAAGGATCCGTTGTACGCGGTATATATGGAAGGCGTCGACAACGACTACTATTGTAAGACAGCGGAAGGCGAAATCTACACAGGACCAGTATGGCCTGGAGAGAGTGCATTCCCAGACTTCACGGAATCACGAGTGCGTGACTGGTGGAAGGAGAAGCAGAGCTTCTATACCGATCTTGGAATCGACGGCATCTGGAACGACATGAACGAGCCAGCAATCTTCAATGAAACGAAGACGATGGACGTGAACGTCATTCATACAAATGAAGGCGACCGCAAGACGCATGGTGAAATTCACAATCTGTACGGCATGTTCATGTCTCAAGCAAGCTACGAAGGTTTGAAGGCGTTGCTTGAAGGCAAGCGTCCGTTCGTCTTGACACGTGCAGGCTACAGCGGTGTGCAGCGCTATGCAGCCGTATGGACAGGCGACAACCGCAGCTTCTGGGAGCATATGTCTATGGCAATGCCAATGGTATTGAACCTGGGAGTATCCGGTGTACCGTTTGCAGGTCCAGATATCGGTGGATTTGCACACCATACTAGTGGCGAATTGCTTGCTCGCTGGACGCAAATGGGCGTATTCTTCCCATATGTCCGCAACCATAGTGCGATCGATATGCTTCGTCAGGAGCCATGGTCGTTCGGTGAAGAAATCGAGAAGATCTGCCAGCAGTACATTTCGATGCGTTATGAATGGATGCCTTACCTGTATCACTGGTTCTATGAAGCTTCAACAACAGGGCTTCCATTCATGCGTCCGCTTGTACTGGAATACCCGACAGATCCTGAAGTATACAACCTGTGCGATCAGTTCTTGGTGGGTGATTCGGTTATCATCGCACCGATTTACCGCCCGAATACGCAATATCGTTCCGTATACTTGCCAGAAGGCGAATGGGTGGACTACTGGAGCGGAGAGCGCTTTGCAGGCAAGCAGCACATTCATGTGCACGCACCGCTTGAAAAGCTGCCGATCTTCGTTCGTTCAGGCGCAATTCTGTTGCAAGGGCCGGTACGTCAGCATGCAGGCGAGAAGGCTGCAGAAGAGTATGTGGCAGCAGTCGCTTACTTGCAAGGCGCAGGCCATACTTCTCAATTGGAATGGTATGAAGATGACGGCTTGACGTTCGAATATGAGAACGGAAAATGGAATAAAATGTTGATCCAAGTGACAGAGTCCGAACAGTGCATTCAGTTGTCTGCGGAATATACAACACATGGCTATGAGTCCGAGCGCGACAGCATCTGTTTCCGCCTGATCGGTCTTGCATCTGCTCCGAAGAGCGTTGGCGAACTGGGCGAATCCGTGTCTGCTGAGCAGTTGGCCAAGCAAGCTTCAGGTTGGAGCTATGACGCAGCACGTCAGGAACTTCGTGTGAAGCTTCCAGAGAGTGCAGCTCGTATCGAATTGAATGTAACAATGTAATTGCTATAATTGCTACAAGAATAGGAGCGGGTATTTATCTCATCATGGGGTAAATACTTGCTCTTTTTTTGTAGACAGACGATCGCCTCTTCACTTGGACAATGAATTTGTGCCTCGTATCTACGTTGAGCTTGTTCCTTCATAAGTACTGTATTATTGCTCTCCCCATTCAATCATGATCAGGTGTCGAACACGCTGATAACTTTAATTCTTCCTTCTATAATAAGTCGAACTGTAATCGGATGTTCATATTCGGTTCATGAAGCCTATCTACAATAAGAACATGTTCACAGAGAAAGTTCGGTTAGACCGTGAATCGGAATACCGAAGCAGAAGGGGCTTGCTTGCTATGCGGTAGGCCGCTGCCTTTGAATTCATATTCTGTAGTAGATAGGAGTGAAAGAGAGATGTTCTTGGCGATTCGAGAAATGAAGCATGCCAAATCGAGATTTATGCTGATCGGACTCATTATGGTGCTGGTTGCCTGTTTGACGTTTATCGTATCAGGGCTTGCGAATGGTCTATCAGCTGCAACAACATCAGCCATAAAGGAAATGAATGCAGACTATCTTGTCTTCCAAGCAGATAGCGATAATAAATTGAATCGTTCCTCGCTGAAAGAGGAGAAGCTTGATGAGATCAGAACACAAGAAGGAGTAACGGCTGCAGCTCCACTTATTCAGACGATGCTAACAGTGGCGTCAGAGCAGGCGGACAAAAAAGTTGATGTAGCCCTGTTCGCCATTGAACATAACAGCATTCTTATGCCGAAGGTTACGGAAGGGAGATCATTGTCTGGGAGCGGGGGCCATGAGGTTGTAGTGGATGCATCGCTTAAGGCGAAGGGCGTTAAGCTGGGAGATACGCTTCGTATTAAGGATACTGACGCAGTATTGAAAGTAGTAGGTTTTGCAGAGCATCAGTCGATAAGTCATATGCCGGTCGTCTTTATGGACATGGACGGATTGAAGTCGCTTATGACTTCCCTTGACCAGCGAATGCCGCATCTAAATGCCGTAGCGGTTACTGGAGATGAAGCAATCAAACAGACTCTTACTGGTAAAGTAGAAGGAATTCAGCTCGCAACGAAGCAGGAAGCGCTGAAGGGGATTCCAGGATATAAGGAAGAACAGAGCTCGCTTTCCATGATGCTGTCCTTCTTAGTAGTGATAGCGGCGTTTGTTCAGGCTGTGTTCTTCTATGTGATTACGTTGCAAAAAACGAATCAGTTCGGCGTTCTTAAGGCGATTGGGGCGAGTACCTCTTACCTGGCCACCAATCTAATAGGTCAAGTGGCACTGCTTGCGATTGTGTCGGTTGCGCTCAGTATTGGGTTAACATTCGGGATGACCTCTATGTTCCCGGATACGATGCCGTTTGAATTGGGAGTAGGTGTACTTGCGCCATACTCGGCACTGCTTATCGGGGTCTCCATTGTAGGCGCGTTATTGTCACTTCGTCGAATTGCGAAGGTAGATGCCATAGAAGCGATTGGGAGGGTGGAGTAGATGATCGATATACTCGTAATGGATCAAGTAAGCAAAAGCTATGGGGAAGGGGACACGGTAGTAACGGCACTTAACCAAGTATCGCTTCGTGTGGGAAAAGGTGAGTTTGTGGCAGTTGTAGGCCCATCGGGTTCGGGGAAAAGTACGTTCCTTTCTATTGCAGGTGCACTGCTTACTCCAACAAGCGGCCGCGTTATGATTGGAGGCACAGATGTTACTGCTGTATCTCCGGGAAAGCTTAATCGTGTTCGGTTAGAGCATATCGGGTTTGTATTTCAATCCTCTAATCTAGTACCTTATCTAACGGTAATTGACCAACTTCGCTTAGTAGCGAAGCTGGCGAAATGCAGTGACCAGGTTGCGAATGATAGAGCGGTGGAACTGCTGAAGGAAGTGGAGATGGTGCATCGCATGCATCACTATCCGGATAAGTTGTCTGGCGGAGAGCGGCAGCGTGTTGCGATCGCACGAGCGATGATGAATGACGCTAATCTTATACTAGCAGATGAACCAACAGCGAGCCTTGATTCCAAGCGGGGCAGAGCAGTAGTGGAGATGCTCGCTGCCGAAGTGAAATCAAGACAAAAGGCTGCTGTCATGGTCACCCACGATGAACGTGTGCTCGACTTATGTGATCGGATCGTTACGATTAAGGATGGTGCACTGATTTCCGGAGACGGTGAGCATTTTACAGTGAACGAAACAGACAGAATGACAGCGGCTAACAAGTAATGAGGATGAAGGGCGACATATTATTTACCGCTCTTCATCATTTATATAATTGTAATATTTTTCCTGTTGCAAGTATGGGTCAATATATGATAAATTATTTCTTGTCACTTCGACACGAAACTTGTTGAAAGAAACAATAAAAACAACTTCAAAAAAGTTGTTGACAAGAAAATGTCGATTGGATATAATAATTAAGCGCTGATGACACAAGACATTAGTTGCTTAAATAGAAATACAA
>NZ_JMDX01000156.1:0-14394 GCF_000935845.1 Paenibacillus sp. E194 | reverse complement strand
AGGTAGCGCTCGCCTATCGGCTGGAGCGCTACCGCGAGAGTGTGCGCGGCATGGAGGCATTCGGCATCGCTGCCGTAGCACAGGCACTGCGCAAGCCGATGGCACAGATCGTGCTCAATGCCGGATTCAATCCGCTTGAGAAGCTGGAGGAGGCACGCGCGGCGCAGCTTGCCTCGAATAATGATGCAATCGGCATTGACTGCGATTCAGGAGCATTGCTCGATTATGCACAGGCGGGCATTTATGACCCGTCAGCCGTGAAGCTGCATGCATTGCGCGCGGCAGGAGAAGTAGCCGCAGCGGTGCTTCGCATCCATACGGTAATTAAGATGAGAGCACAATCCTGATTGGAGAACGCTCGCTTGATCTAAAACTAGGTAACAATGTATATGCAACTATAGATGAAAGTATTGAACTATGAAGGGGAGGTGAAGGGGTTGAACCCAGAAAAAGAAGAGAACATCGCAACTGAAACGATGAATGAAGAGGCGGCTCAAGCTGCCCATAATCATACAGAAGACATTCCTGCTGATAACGCGACAGCGGAGTCCAGCGAAGGGAATACTTCTTCGAGCGAAGGTGCAGTGGAGGATGCTGAGCTTGCCAAAGCAAAAGCAGAAGCCGAGGAATACCAGCAGCGCTTCTTGCGTGCGCAGGCAGACTTCGATAACTTCCGCCGCCGCACACTGAAGGAGAAGGAAGATCTCGCGAAGTATGCTTCTGCGAAGCTCGTTACCGAGCTGCTTCCTGTGCTCGACAACTTCGAGCGCGCACTTGCAACTGAGCAAGCGGCGAGCGAAGCTGAATCATTCATCAAAGGGGTAGACATGATCTTCCGCCAGTTGGGCCAAGTGCTGGAGCAGGAAGGTGTTAAGCCGATGGAAGCTGTCGGCCAGCCTTTCAATCCAGAATTCCATCAAGCGGTAATGACAGTCGAAACTGATGAATATGAAGAAGGCACCGTAGTTGAAGAACTGCAGAAGGGCTACTTGCTGAAGGACAAAGTATTGCGTCCGGCAATGGTCAAAGTTAGCGGATAACGTGAACGTACAAGCCGGATTACACGGCCAATGTATGAGCACATCACATTAAGAAGTTTATGATAAATGAGAATCGAAGTTAGTTAGAGGAGGATATTTCATGAGTAAAGTAATTGGTATTGACTTAGGTACAACAAACTCTTGCGTTGCGGTTATGGAAGGCGGCGAAGCTGTCGTTATCCCGAACCCAGAAGGTGCGCGCACAACCCCTTCCGTATTAGGTTTCAAGAAGGATGGAGAGCGCGTTGTTGGTGAAACAGCGAAGCGTCAAGCGATCACAAATCCTGATCGTACCGTGATCTCCATTAAGCGTCATATGGGAACAAACCATAAAACATCAATTGATGGCAAAGACTTCACACCGCAAGAGCTTTCCGCAATCATTTTGCAAAAATTGAAATCCGATGCAGAAGCTTATTTGGGCCAACCGGTTACTCAAGCCGTAATCACAGTTCCTGCATACTTCAACGATTCCCAACGTCAAGCAACGAAGGACGCTGGTAAAATCGCAGGTCTTGAAGTTCTTCGTATCGTCAACGAGCCTACAGCGGCAGCACTTGCTTACGGCGCAGACAAAGAAAACGATCAAACGATCCTCGTATACGACTTGGGCGGCGGTACATTTGACGTATCGATCCTTGAGCTCGGCGATGGCTTCTTCGAAGTTAAAGCGACAAGCGGCGACAACCAATTGGGCGGCGACGACTTCGACCAAGTTATCATCGATTACTTGGCTGCAGAATTCAAGAAAGAGCATGGCATTGACTTGGCTAAAGACAAAGCAGCTGTGCAACGCTTGAAAGATGCTGCTGAAAAAGCGAAAAAAGAATTGTCCGGCGTAATGACAACAACAATCAGCTTGCCGTTCATCACGGTTGTTGATGGAGTGCCTCAGCACTTGGAAGTAAACTTGACTCGTGCGAAGTTCGAAGAATTGTCTGAGAACTTGGTTGAGCGTACACTTGGCCCAACTCGCCAAGCGATGCAAGATGCAGGCATGACTCCTGCTGACATCGACAAGATCGTTCTTGTCGGCGGTTCTACTCGTATCCCAGCGGTACAAGAAGCAATCAAGAAGCTTACAGGCAAAGAGCCTCACAAAGGCGTTAACCCGGATGAAGTGGTTGCACTTGGTGCAGCCGTTCAAGCTGGCGTATTGACTGGCGACGTGAAGGACGTTGTATTGCTCGACGTAACACCATTGTCCCTCGGTATCGAAACAGCAGGCGGTGTATTCACGAAAATGATCGAGCGCAATACTACGATTCCTACTAGCAAATCGCAAGTGTTCTCGACTTATGCAGACAACCAAACGAGCGTTGAAATCCATGTGCTTCAAGGTGAGCGCTCCATGGCTGCTGACAACAAGACACTTGGCCGCTTTATGCTGGCGGATATCCCACCAGCTCCACGCGGAGTGCCACAAATCGAAGTTAGCTTCGATATCGATGCGAATGGTATCGTAAAAGTATCTGCACAAGACAAAGGTACTGGTAAGACTCAAAACATCACAATTACTTCCTCCAGCGGCTTGAACGATGAGGAAATCGACCGCATGATGAAGGAAGCAGAAATGCATGCGGAAGAAGACAACAAGCGCAAAGAAATGGTCGAAGTGAAGAATAGCGCTGACCAATTGGTATACACAACGGAGAAAACAATTAAGGACTTGGGCGACAAGGTTGACCAAGCTGAAGTAGATAAAGCAAACGAAGCAAAAGAGAAAGTGAAAAAAAGCACTCGAAAGCAACAACGTTGACGAGATCAAAGCAGCAACAGAAGAGTTGACGCAAATCGTACAGCAGTTGTCTGTGAAGCTGTATGAACAAGCTGCTCAAGCTCAGCAAGCGGCACAAGGCCAAGAGCCAGAGCAAGGCGCAGCGAAGAAAGACAACGTCGTTGATGCTGACTATGAAGTCGTAGACGAAGACAAGAAATAAGCTTTTCGATGGTGAGGTCAAAGCCGGGAGCACTCGGCTTTGACTTTCCTTTTGCAGTGAATTCGTATAGTCTTCTATAGAGGTATGCTACGAAAGCGTATGGGGGTGGAATAGTGGCGAAACGAGATTATTATGAAGTGCTTGGCGTTGCCAAAGGTTCTGGCGACGACGAGATTAAGAAGGCGTATCGCAAGCTCGCACGCCAATATCACCCGGATGTCAACAAAGCCGCGGACGCAGAAGACAAGTTCAAGGAAGTCAAAGAAGCGTACGATGTGCTGAGCGACAATCAAAAACGGGCAGTGTATGACCAATACGGTCATGTCGATCCGAACCAAGGTATGGGTGGCGGAGGCGACTTCGGCGGATTTGGCGATATCTTCGATATGTTCTTCGGCGGCGGTGGCCGCAGCAAGGATCCGAACGCGCCGCAGCGTGGCGGAGATTTGCAGTACACGATGACGATCGAATTCAAGGAAGCGGTATTTGGCAAAGAGATGGATATTACCATTCCGCGTACAGAGCAATGCGACACATGCTATGGCTCCGGAGCGAAGCCGGGTACGAAGCCAGATGCATGTACGACTTGCCACGGAACAGGACAGCAAGAAGTCGTGCAGAACACGCCGTTTGGCCGCATGGTCAACCGTCGTGCATGTTCGACATGTCAAGGCCGAGGCAAAATTATTCGTGAGAAGTGTGGAACTTGTCACGGTGCAGGTACTGTGAAGAAGCAGCGCAAAATTCATGTCCGCATTCCTGCGGGTGTCGATGATGGCGCACAGCTGCGCATGAGCGGCGAAGGGGAAAGTGGACTTCGCGGCGGACCGAGTGGGGATCTGTATATCGTAATCCGTGTGAAACGCCACGAGTTCTTCGAGCGTGACGGGGACGATATCTATTGCGAGATTCCGCTTACGTTTGCGCAAGCAGCGCTTGGCGACGAAATTGAAATTCCGACGCTGACGGAGAAGGTGAAGCTGAAAATACCGGCTGGTACACAGACGGGCACGTTCTTCCGCCTGCGTAACAAAGGGGTTCCTCGCCTGCGCGGTTCCGGTCAGGGCGATCAACATGTTAAGGTTGTTATCGTGACACCGACGAAGCTGTCTGACGAGCAGAAGGAGCTGCTTCGCCAATTCGCGGAGAAGAGTGGCGAACATCCGAACTACGGCGGGAATGAAGAATCGTTCTTTGAGAAGATGAAGCGTGCTTTCCGCGGAGATTAACAATAATTTCATACAACTGCGATTGGCCGATTTGTCTATACCATTTATCATTCATGTATATGTTCATAACTTCGGTCGGAGCATAGAGAAGGATCACAACGAACGTATTGAGATTTTCAATGCGTATGTTGTGATCCTTTTTATTGTTTCCTAGAGAACTATATACGACTGTATTTACGCCATATGCATAATCCGATGGGAAATGACTCAAGTTATGGAGGAGATATATTGATGACGAACCCGAAGGAGGCGCACCGATGAACAATTTCCATGATACGCATAACCGCCCCTCAAGCGCTTACAGCGAGCAGGCAGATGCGGACATTAATCAACAGGCTGTCCCAGCGGATGGCAAGTTTGAGGATGTGGAATTTTCATATGAAGAGGCGGATCGCGATGACTTGAAGGCATTGGAGCGCGCGAATCAGGCCGATGAGCGTGCGGAACAGTCGTGACACGCATAACAGCTACTTTTAAGCAAGCTTCGGCTGCAGATGTATGTGAGCGCAAGCTGGAGGCATTAAGAGGGCAAGACATACGTATTACGGCATGCGAGGACTATTACATGGTCAGCGCGGATGTTGAAGAGAACGTACTGGATCGGGCCAATGCGCTCATCCGCGACCATTTGGGCGAAGCTTCCAAGTGAGCGCCGACAACTGAATAATGCGTTGAATGAAACAACAAAAAGAGGCAAAACTCCACAGCGATAGCGCTCCTTAGTGAACGCTCGTTGTATGGAGTTTTGTTTTTGTGTACAATAAATAGAATGTGTAGCTATTTTAAGATGTATAGGAGGATGTACGATCGTGCATTGGCATGAATTAACGATACATACAACCGAAGAAGCAATTGAAATGATATCGAACTTTTTGCATGAGGCTGGCGCTGGGGGCGTGACGATTGAAGAATCGGGGACGCTTAACAAGCAGCGCGATACTACGTATGGGGAATTGTATCAGTCTCCGCTGAACGATATCCCTGAGGGACAAGCAGTCGTACAAGGATATTTTGCAGATGGCACGGATTTGAAGGAAGTAGAAGCAATCATTCGTGAGCGGATTGAAGAACTCAGAAGCTATCAGATCGATCCGGGTGAAGCTCTAATTTCGTGGAAGACGGTTCATGAGGATGACTGGGCAAATGCGTGGAAGCAGTATTTCAAGCCAGCGCGTGTTACAGAGCGATTGACCATTAAGCCGACATGGGAGTCCTACACGGCGCAAGAAGGTGAGCAGATTATTGAGCTGGATCCAGGGATGGCATTCGGAACGGGAACGCATCCGACGACCTCGCTCTGCTTGCGTACCTTGGAAAGTGTCGTTCAAGGCGGAGAAGATGTCATTGATGTTGGGACAGGCTCAGGCATATTGGCAATCGGAGCTTGCAAGCTTGGCGCCAAGCATGTGCTTGCGATTGATCTGGATCCGGTTGCGGTATTAAGTGCGAAGGAAAATGCCAGCTTGAACGGTCTAGCCGATGAAATTACGATCCGAGAAGGCGATCTGCTTAGTATTATCAAAACGAGCGGTACCGATGAAGAGCAGGAGCTTGGTGTGCAGCTTCCGGTTCAGATCGTAGTGGCCAATATTTTGGCGGAGATCATTTTGCTGTTCGTCTCGGATGTCTACGAAGCATTGCAGCCAGGCGGAGTCTACATTGCATCAGGCATTTACAAAAATAAAGAAGACGTCGTAGAGCAGGATTTGCTCGCGAAAGGCTTCGTTGTTGAAGCGAAGCACCGGGAAGAAGACTGGATTGCATTCGTTGCGCGCAAGCCGTTTGAATAGAGGAGAGGGGACAATTTATGGATTTTCTAAATAGCCTGCTGGTAGTCAAGCTGGAGTTGCTGCCCTTTCTCGTACTGTCACTGTTGATTTCGTTCACTGTTCACGAATTTGCACATGCTTACTCCGCATGGAAATTTGGTGATCCGACAGCGAAGATGCTCGGCCGCGTCAGTTTGAACCCGACGAAGCATATTGATTTCCTTGGTATGCTGTTGTTCGTTATCGCTGGCTTCGGATGGGCAAGGCCTGTTCCAGTCAATCGGGACAACTTCAAGAAGCCGCGTGCGATGGGGATTGTTGTATCCGCGGTCGGACCGCTCAGCAACTTGCTATTAGCGTTCATTGGTACATTGGTGCTTCATCTTGGTTTTAAATTGGGGTTTGTCGATGTGGGATCTGGGAATCGGATCCACTTGGCATTATTTTATTTCTTGTCCTTCTTGATCTCGAACAATATCCTGCTGTTCTTGTTCAACTTAATTCCACTGCCGCCGCTTGACGGCTATCGCATAGTGGAAGATTTGGCGCCGGCTCATATACGTTCCCGGCTGCAGCAGATTGAACAATGGTCGATCTTTATCTTCTTGATTATCGTGTTCATCCCTGTGTTGCGGGATAAGACGCTAGGGCCTTTGTTCAGCTTGATCCAGCCGATCATGAGGGAGATGTCCCGAGCAGCTTTATTCATCGTAGGCAGTTAAAAATGCCCGCGCAGCAAGCTGTCCACGCTGTCTAAGGAGTATCCAGAATACGAGTGAAAAATGTTGACAATGCTGGCGAATGCCGCTTAAAACGTGTATGATGAGGAATGTTGATTACGATGCAGAAATATTTTGTGCCCTCCGAGCAGTTCGGAGACCAAAGCATACAAATTACGGGCAATGATGCCCACCATATTATGAACGTAATGCGCCTCAAGCCTGGAGCTGAGATATTGGTCAGCGATGGGGAGAAGCGTGAGGCGGTCGTCGTGATTGAGCAGTGTGGTGCGGATGGGGTAGAAGCTCGAATTGTCGAGATGAGGGACTTCGACCGAGAGCCGACCGTACAAGTAACCATTGCGCAAAGCTTGCCTAAAGGCGATAAAATGGAGCTTATCATTCAGAAATGCACGGAGATTGGAGCCGTGCATTTCATGCCGTTCATCTCAGAACGGACTGTTGTTCAATATGACAGCAAGAAGGAAGCGAAGCGCTTGGAGCGTTGGGGCAAGATTGCGAAGGAAGCAGCTGAGCAGTCCCATCGGAATGTTGTCCCGACGATTGCATCATCAATGAACTGGAAGGCCTTGACGGCCCAGTTCGCATCCTATGACCTTGTTCTTATCTGCTATGAGGATGAGCGAGGGACGATGCTGCGCGACGTATTAGAAGCGTTCGCACCTACACAGGGCGACATGCAGGGAAGTATGGCGAAGCAAGCTCGAATGATGGTTGTCATCGGGCCTGAGGGTGGATTTGCTGCGCAGGAAATTCATTCCGCTGTAGAAGCTGGAGCACGGTGTGTCAGCTTAGGCCGCCGCATATTGCGAGCAGAAACGGCAGGAATGGCTGCATGTGCCTGCATCATGTATCAATTCGGAGAAATGGGGGGAATGTGAACGATGCCATCAGTAGCATTTTACACATTGGGCTGCAAAGTCAATTTTTACGATACAGAAGCGATCTGGCAATTGTTCAAAAATGAAGGCTATGAGCAGGTCGACTTCGAGCAGACGGCAGATGTATACCTGATTAATACGTGTACCGTAACCAATACAGGCGACAAGAAGAGTCGTCAAATCATTCGTCGCGCTGTGCGCCGCAATCCTGACGCAATTATTGCGGTAACAGGATGCTATGCGCAGACATCGCCTGCGGAGATTCTTGACATTCCAGGCGTTGATCTTGTTATCGGCACACAGGATCGTGAGAAGTTGATGGATTACATTCGTGAGCTGCATGAACAGCGCCAGCCTATTAATGCGGTACGCAACATTATGAAGACACGTGCGTTCGAGGAATTGGACGTGCCTGATTTCGCAGAGCGGACGCGTGCGTTCTTGAAGATTCAAGAAGGCTGCAACAACTTCTGTACATTCTGTATTATTCCTTGGTCGCGTGGTCTATCCCGCAGCCGTGAAGCGGAGAGCGTGTTGAATCAGGCTCGCCAGCTCGTAGGGGCAGGCTACAAGGAGATCGTACTCACAGGGATTCATACCGGTGGATACGGCGACGATATGGAGAACTATGACTTGACCGATCTGTTGTGGGATTTGGACAAGGTAGAGGGGCTTGAGCGTATTCGTATCAGTTCCATTGAAGCCAGCCAAATTGATGATCGCATGATCGAAGTATTGAACAAGTCATCGAAAATGTGCCGTCACCTGCATATTCCGCTCCAAGCGGGCAATGACGAGGTATTGAAGCGTATGCGCCGCAAATATACGACGCAGGAATTCGCGGAGAAGATTGCTCGTATTCGTGAGGCAATGCCGAATGTAGCGATTACGACAGACGTCATTGTAGGCTTCCCAGGTGAGACGGATGAGCATTTCCGTCAAGGCTATGAATTTATGAAGCAAGTAGGCTTCTCTGAAATGCACGTATTCCCGTATTCGAAGCGTACGGGTACTCCGGCTGCGCGCATGGAGGATCAAGTGGATGAAGAAGTGAAGCATGCTCGCGTTCATGAGCTAATTGATCTGTCTGAACAAATGCAGCTGGAATATGCACAAAAGTTCGTTGGAGAAGTTGTCGATGTGATTCCAGAACGGAACACGAAAGGCGATCAAGGTGCTGGCATGGTGATGGGTTACTCGGACAATTACCTTCAAGTAATCTTCGAAGGAGATGAGTCCTTGATTGGCCAATTATGCCGCGTGAAAATTACAGAAGCGGGCGTGAATGAGAATCAAGGTATTCTTACACGCGTCATTGGCCAGGAGCCAAATGTTGCTTCCTAATCGCCTTGTCTAACAGAGGTAGGCAATTGGAAATAGAGAAATATAACAACCGAAACTACTGAATAAAGAATCGAGGAGGATTCTCCGCTCAGCAATGGCTGAATGGATGAAATCCTCTTTCTTTTCGGTTAGGATATATACATAGGAGTAACGAACATAGATGGAGGTGCGCACGATGAAGGAAGTATCCGCAGGAGGAGTCGTTTACCGCAGAAGAGGGGAAGGAATTGAAATCCAACTGATCCAAGATCGGTATGGCAAGATCTCGCTGGCCAAGGGCAAGATGGAGGCCGGAGAGACGATTGAACAGACGGCGTTGCGTGAAATATGGGAAGAGACCGGGATTCATGGACGAATCGATACAAAACTCGATACCATTTATTATCAATATGTACAACCACAAGCGGGTACAATTGATAAAGAGGTGCATTATTTCCTCGTTGAGGCAGAGGAAGGCAAGCTTCACGCGCAAATTGAGGAAATTCGCAGCGTAGAGTGGTACAGCCCGCAAGAAGCGTGGGAGAAGCAGCGTGAGTTCGGATATGATAACAACGACCACATCCTGCAAAAGGCATTTGAGGAATTGTCCATATCCGTAAATCTTTAATTCTCTGCACATTGCAGGAAGGAGAGAGTTTGCATGACGGATCAGCTTCAATTGACACCATACATCGATCACACCATGCTTAAGCCGGAAGCGACAGCGCGCGATATTGAGAAGCTGTGCGCAGAGGCGAGCCGATATCACTTCTACAGTGTGTGCGTGAACGGATCTTGGGTATCCGCTTGTCGCGATCTACTGAATGGAACCGGCGTGAATGTGACGGCAGTATGCGGCTTTCCATTGGGAGCTAGTGCCAGTCAAGCCAAGGCATTTGAAGCGGCTCGGGCGGTAGAGGACGGGGCTGCTGAGATCGAAATGGTGCTGCAGATTGGAAGCCTGTTAAGCGGAGATGTGAAGACTGTTGAACAGGACATCGCCCAGGTTGTCCGGATGGTTGAGGGACGCGCGATCGTCAAGGTCATCTTGGAGACAGGCATTCTCCATACAGAGCAAAAGATTGCGGCATGCAAAGCATCGGAAGCGGCAGGTGCCCACTTTGTAAAAACGTCGACCGGCTTCGGCAAGGGCGGGGCAACGCTGGAAGATATTCGTCTGTTGCGGGCGCATGTGCCTGCGCATATGGGCGTTAAGGCTTCCGGTGGCATTCGGGATACTTCCGCAGCGCTCGCAATGATTCAAGCGGGAGCAACGCGCATCGGCACGAGTTTCGGTATTGCAATTGTTAACGGATCCGGTTCCAAACCGGCAGGTAACACATAGGCAGGGCCAGGAGGGAACTTGCAATATTAAAAATGGTCTGGGCGTGTGCGATCTGACCGGCGGCGTCGGAGCCAAATACGGCGCTAAGCTGTCCGATCTGGCTGATAAAGGGATAGAATAGGACAGCGCCACCAATGTTCAGCACGACATGGGTCCAGGCGACGAACTGTCCGTTTCTTGTCCCGCCAAGTGAAGCAATTACGGCTGTGAAGCAGGTGCCAACATTAGACCCAATTGCAATCGCAATGCCAACTTCAACAGGTAATGCCCCGGTTGCTGATAATCCCATGGCCATTGCAATAATAGCTGCACTGCTGTGCACGAGTGCTGTTATGACGACGCCCGCTGCCAGCGCCCAGAGCAGACTGTCGCTTGAACGTTCCAAGAACCAAGTGAATAATCCGCGCTGCTGCAGCGGCTCACTAATCTGCTTCATCCATTCAATGCCGAGCATAATGAAGGCGAAGCCAGCTGCGGCAAGGGAGCCGAATTGGAGCGGCCGCCACCAAGAGGCGATGCGATGCAACTGCTTAGGCTGATATTCGTCGGCTAATGCCCCAATGAGCCATCCGGCTAAGGACAGGAAGAGGAGGGGCTTGGCGAATTGGCTTATATTTAGACCAATCAACTCGGTTGTCAGACAGGTGCCGATATTGGTACCTAGAATGATGCCGAGCGTGCGGGAGAAGTTCATAATACCGGCATTGACCAGACCTATCGTAATGACTGTGATGGCCGTGCTGCTCTGCAGCACGGCTGTCATGCCTGTGCTGAACAACATTCCATGTATAGGGGTGCGGGTAGAACGGTGTAAAAATCGCTGCAGGTAGGGGCCGGCCCAAGCATGCAGGGCAAGCTCCATCGTTTTCATTCCGAATAGAAACAGTGCCAATCCGCTAAGGAGCGGGAACCAAATTTCTTTAAACATGAAGGGCTCCTTTGTCATGCATAATTCGTCGCAATAAGCTATTCCATTCTATGCTTGCGAGTGGACAACCATGACATGCCATTGGAGCTGAGAGGAGAACTGTAATTGAATAGGCCTTATGTGAAATTAATCCGTTCGCGGAAAAAGAGAATTGAACGCTCCCATCCTTGGGTATATCAATCAGAAATTGAAACAGTCGAAGGAAATCCTCAGCCGGGGATGCTTGTCGATGTCCAGAACGCTCAGGGGAAATACATTGCAACAGGCTACTATAATCCTGCCTCGCAAATTACGGTGCGCATCGT
This sequence comes from Paenibacillus sp. E194, assembly GCF_000935845.1. Taxonomy (NCBI): domain Bacteria; kingdom Bacillati; phylum Bacillota; class Bacilli; order Caryophanales; family Paenibacillaceae; genus Paenibacillus; species Paenibacillus sp. E194. The sequence continues at coordinate 2,894 of NZ_JMDX01000156.1, read as the reverse complement.
ATCCTATGAGCCAATTGAAGCTATGGATGAGGCCTTCTTCAAAGAGCGAATCGAGCGTTGTGTCGCGCATCGTCAGCGTTTCTTGCCTGGAGCCAAGGCGTATCGCCTCGTATACGGCGAAGCAGACTTCCTGCCAGGACTTATCGTGGATCGCTTTGGCGATGTTCTCGTCGTGCAGATTGTGACGCTGGGCATGGATATGCATCGGGAAGCGTTGGTGGCAGCTCTAGTCGATGTCATGCAGCCGCGCGGCATCTATGAGCGCAGCGATGTGCCAATTCGTGAGCGTGAAGGTCTTGAACTGAAGACAGGCGTGTTGTATGGAGAATGTCCGCGCCATGTCCAAGTAGAGGAGAACGGGCTTATCATCGAGGTCGATATTGTAGAAGGTCAGAAGACAGGCTACTTCTTCGACCAGCGTGAGAACCGCGCTTCCATTGCACCGCTTATGACAGGCTGGGGAGCTCGCAGCGGCATCCGCATGGGTGAAGTGGAGGCGGAGGATGGAACCGTGCAGAACCTGCCTCTTAATGCGAAGGGCAAGCCGGTTACGTTCCCATGGTGGGATGGAGCAACGGTGTTGGAATGCTTCTCTCACACAGGTAGTTTCACTTTGAATGCTTGTAAATATGGGGCCAAGAAGGTCACTTGTCTCGATATTTCCGAGCATGCGATCGAGAGTGCGAAGCGCAATGTCGAACTGAACGGGTTTACAGACCGTGTCGAGTTTGTCGTTGCGGATGCCTTCGCCTACTTGCGTGAGCAGGTTCACGGCTTGGAGGAGCGCACGCAGCGGGCAAGCGGAGAATCCAGTCCGAAGAAGGTAGATACTTCGAAGCCGATGACTGCTGGCGGCGGACGTACGTGGGATGTCGTCGTGTTGGATCCTCCGGCCTTCGCGAAGACGCGAGGTGCTGTCGAAGGCGCGTATCGGGGCTACAAGGATATCAATCTGCATGGGATGAAGCTGGTCAATGAAGGTGGCTATCTTGTGACAGCAAGTTGCTCTTATCATATGCGTCCAGACATGTTCATGCAGTCGATACTGGATGCGGCTCAGGATGCAGGTAAGGTGCTGCGCCTTGTCGAATGGCGTCCTGCCGGCAAGGATCACCCGCAAATTGCGGGAGTGGATGAAGGTCATTATTTGAAGTTCGCCATCTTCGAGGTTCGCTCGAAGTAATCTTCCTAAAGTATCGATAGGACAAGGAAGAATAAACAAGAAAAGCGCCATTCATTGCAGATAGGTTTGGGATCATCTGCAATGAATGGCGCTTGCTGTATATAAGGGGCTGTACAATCAGCATATACTTGAGTTTCTTCGGTTTCTTCACTCTATGCTCTTATTCCAGCTGTCGATCGGGTAATAAATGCACCGCCAAGCCAGCGTCCATATCCGCCAGCCTGAGCCCAGTTGAGAGTGCCATCCAGTACCTGTTGGCCGCTTTTGGTTAAGAGGAGGTGACCAGCATCGGCTAATGGAGCCTTGAGCGGTTCGGGCAAGGAGGATGAGGAGGGAGATAGCCCGAGCAGAGGAGCGTCTCCGCAGGTCATTCGGCGCAGGTACCCCCAGAATTGCATATCCCCAAGTCCATATTGCGGTAGTTGATTGCGAACAATCTCGAAGCACTTCTGAAATGTAACAGCTCCATCTTGAACTGCGCCTAGCGTGGATCGCTCGACAATCCCGATTCCATCCTGTGTTGAGGGGTAACGGGAAAGGTGGAATTGAAGCGCTTCCGTAATAGCGCAAAATGGAGTAGGGATACTGCTTGATTCCTGAACCCATTGTGCAATTTTCAGTGGGTTTGGACTTGTATACGCAATCCAAGCAGAACGCATCCATTCGATGTGCTCAGCGGATAACCGTATGGCGGCATCTCGATAAGGGGCCAACTGCTCTCCCGTCAGCGCCCCAAATCCGAGATAGCGATCATGTTCAGCAATTGAGGCGATGTCGATCCAATATAGCTTGGCATGCGCATTCTCTTGTGTCAGGCGATCTACTAAGCGAAGCAGCATGGTAATGTCGAACAGATCGTGTTCGAACCATAATGCAATCTCTTGAGCAGGCAAAATATCTGATTTCCACGTGCGTTCCTGTTCATTTCCTCTCTGCAAAAAAACAGTGGAAGGCAGCCCGCACATCCGCTCCAATTGCAGCGCTCGATAAGCCAGATACTGCTCAAGCCTAGCGTATACGGGGCCTTCGGTCAGCAGCTCTGAATATACCCATACCTGCTCATTCCACAGCTGTTCGGCGACTTTGGTTAGCTGCATGGCAGTACAATCTCCATTGACAATATGTATCATGACAATCAGCCTCCTTATTCGAATAGAGGGTAGGTTGAACATGAGCCTCGCCTTCGATTACGAAGTTACGTGATGCACTGCAACTCACAAGAAGCAGATGGCGAATATCGGCATCGTTTCCAAACATGTGTTCTATCGCTAGTTTGAAATATGGTATAATGAAACCTAATGCTAGAATCGGATGTAACCGAAATTATATACCAATTATTGGTTTTATCATAGTGTATCATATCGTGGCAAGTAAATGCCATGAATCGCATTTAGGGAAATGGAGGGATCACTTTGCCGTTGCATTTTGTCATCGGTCGTTCCGGCAGTGGCAAGACGGAGCATGTGTTAAGAAACGTACGAGATGAGCTTCGCAGCCAAGCGGACGGGGCACCGATTATATGGATAGTCCCCGAACAGGCAACCTTTCAAGCAGAGCATGCACTCATTCGTGAGGATGGAATCGCTGGCATATTGAGAGCGCAAGTACTAAGCTTCCGGCGACTTGCGTATCGCGTCATGCAAGAGGCTGGCGGCACTGCATTAACAGCGATCAATGAAGAGGGCAAGAAGATGCTGCTCTACAAGATTTT
>NZ_JMDX01000155.1:0-14645 GCF_000935845.1 Paenibacillus sp. E194 | reverse complement strand
ATATGTTTAAAATCAATCCCGCCTTCTAGTACCATTGTAAAATGCAAAGTTGAACAGAAAGAAAACAGGAGCTCATTAGTTTCTTAATTTTGAAGGCATTCTGCCGAAAGAGTTAAGGTTGCGTTAAGAAAGCGGTGATAAAGGGGACAGAACGGTGTGATACAATGGGCACAAAAGTAGGATGAAAATATAAATCTCACAGTGAATGGGAGATGGGGGATATGAATTTGCAAGAGGCACGCATTCTCATCGTTGAGGATGAACTCGCGCTGAGCAAGATGGTTCAAGCAGTGCTGCAAAAGGAAGGTATGGAATACATAACTTGTGTCTCGACGGGAGAAGAGGCAATCCGTTGTATCGATAATTCACAAATGGATTTAATTATATTGGATGTGATGCTGCCGGGGAAGAGCGGTTTTGATATCGCTCCCTTTATTCGCCAGAAATGTGATGCCCCAATTATTTTTGTGACAGCGAGAACGACGGATTTAGATAAGCTAACTGGCTTTGCACTGGGTGGAGATGATTACGTCACGAAGCCGTTCAATCCATTGGAATTGGCTGCGCGAGCCAAAGCATTGTTGAAGCGTTATATGACGAATAAGGGGAAGTCAGAGCCTTCAACTGCTACTGCTTTCCCGGAGGTGGAGCGGTTATATCGCTATGGTGATTTCCAGCTTGATGCGGCTGCAGGAGAGCTTCGTGTTCGGGGGAAAGTTACGGAGTGTCCAGCAATGGTATTCCAATTGCTGTTGTTCTTTTGCGAACACCCGAATCGGATTTTCTCGAAATCTGAACTGTATGAGCGAGTATGGGGGTACAATTCGCTCAGCGATGATAACACGGTCATGGTTCACATTCACCGAATACGGGAGCGAATTGAGGATCAACCGAGCAATCCGCGTCTGCTGGTCACGGTTCGAGGACTAGGATACAAGCTTGTCCCACCTGAGAAGGAAGAGGCCGATCAATCAGAGCCAATATACGCGCAGGGAGATAACAGATGAAGACGGGAAAGCGGTTGGCGTGGCATTATGGTGGTCAATGGATATTGATTGGGGCAATTTTGCTATTCTTCGTATTGATTGCCTTCGGCTGGATGGTCGATCGGATGAATGAGCTTGAACTTAATCGCAATTTTATGGGTAATGGATGGGGGTTCGTATCCAATTCAATCTCGATTGATGATCAAGGTAGCGTTACATGGGATGAAGAATTGCTGAATCGTGTCAATACAAGCGGAGGATGGCTGCAAATTGTGAATGAGAAGGGGGCCGTAATCAAGTCATATCATGTACCGCCGGATGTTCCGAATCATTATGCGACTGGAGAGATTACTGCCTACTCGGAGAAGAATGTTCCTTTTCCTTATCATTTAGGCGTCTATGTAACAACTATTAATAACCATATGATCACCGTATTATTTGGTGTCGATTCCTCCAAAGACATATTGCTTGAACGATGGCTGGCTGCGAGAACGAAGGGGACGGAAGACGCTTTTGCAGAAGCTGATAAGATGCTGCGTGATGCGAATGCCTGGATCCAACATATTGATTCGGATGGTAGAGAACTGCAATCATGGCGCAAGCCGGGAGAGTGGATCACGCAGTATGCCGCATATGATATCGCCCTTCGTAGTGCGTATCCTGAACGATACGGCTGGAGTCTATCCTACCGCTATGAACCTCAGACGAAGGAAACATGGCTGTTGTACCGACCTCACATTTCAACAGAGTCATCAATCCATGTGGCAGGATTTGCAGTAAGCAACAACATCCAGTTAATCTGGATAGCCGTATCAGCTGTCATTGTCCTAATGATCCTTGTTTTTATTGGAATGGCATGGTGGCAGAGCGCCCGTCTTGCGAGACCGCTCCAGCATATTATGAATTGGACGGGGCAGATTCAGATTGGGAATTATAAGGAGCCAGTAAACGCGTGTGGAATCCCTCGTTCGCAGAAGTCCAATGGCAAATGGAAACGGAACTATCGGATTTACGGGGATGTGATTCATGCGTTAGAACGCATGGCCCAGCGTTTGCAGGAAGCGGATGAAGCGCGGAAGGGGAATGAAAGACTGAGGGAAGAATGGCTCGCGGGCATCTCGCATGATATGAAAACACCGCTTGCATCCATTATAGGATATGCGCATCTCTTAAATGCCCCTCAATATAGATGGTCAGAGCAAGAAATCGCCGAATTCGCAAATATGATGAAGCAGAAGGCGGAGGTAATGGATGAACTCATTCAAGAGCTGAATTTAACCTATCGACTTCAAAGCGGGAGTCTCCCCTTGCAGTTGGAAATCGTGGATTTGCGGGATTGGCTCCGAGAAGAATTGAGACATTTGCAGCCGCTGCCCGAAAATGCGATCGAACGTATCGTCTGTTCGATGCCAGAAGAGGAGGTTCTGTTCTCACTAGACCCGCGTTATTTCCGCAGAATGATCGATAATGTATGTGCGAATGTCTTCTTGCATAATCCGCCGGAGACGAAGCTGCATGTACAGGTAACCCCTAAGGAGCAAGAACTAGAGGTAATGTTCAGTGATGATGGGAATGGGATGGACGAGCAGACTTTATCAAACCTTTTCAATCGTTATTATCGAGGGACTTCTACGGATGAATCTGTACGTGGTTCGGGATTGGGAATGGCGATTGCCAAGCAATTGGCAGAATTGCATGGGGGTACGGTGATAGCCAGAAGTAAGTTTGGCGAGGGAACATCTATCATTTTCACCTTCCCAGCTTCGGTAGACTCATAGAGTCTACTGTCATGGTGTTTATGTTGCTTTTTTTACATTTATTAATTGTTCTATTTCATAGATTGTCCTCATAGATTCTAGTAAACGTACTCTCTTAGATGAATCATCCTTAGTTAAGCTGAGAGGGAATACGGATGAAGGAGGACAGCACATGTTTCGGACATTTAATGTTGGAAAATGGAAGCGGAAATGGCTGCAGGCGATCGTTATGGGACGGACGTTTGCATTGTTGTCTATCGGAACGGCTATGTTTTTTATCGTATTAGGCCTAGGGGGGATGGCGGAGAATAAGCTGAATTCCTCTCCCTTGTCTTCCATGAAGGGTGTTGCAGCACAGCTCTCGACGCGATTCTTTGTAGACATGATGGCTTTGGAGATGCCGAGTCTTCCACAAGGGGAGGGGGAGGCTACACTCACACGCAATCAAGTGGCTCAGTTCCTTGTAAGACTTGCAACGAACGTGAATCCGCTTGACCCAAAAACGCTGCTAGCTGGTGAAGTGCCAGGGATGAATAGAGATGCCGCAATTCCACTTCGTCTAAGTATTGGCAATCAGACCGGCATCGAACCGCAGGATTATCCAACGTCCTTAGACAAAGGTGGGAATGCACAGGGTGAGCATGGCGGAGAGCCTCCACAAGATGTGACGCATGGTGAAGTTATAGACGAGAACAATAATGGGACAGAAGAACCGCCTAAGTCCACAGATCCACCAACAAAACCCGGAACAAATAAAGGGGACTCTCCCACGCAAACAGAAGGAGACTCGAAATTACGCAAGGTTGTGTTCATCTATCATTCCCATAACCGTGAATCCTTCAATCCCTTGTTAAAAAAAGAAAGCAGCAATCCGAATGATTCCAAGAAGAATATTACGCTTGTTGGCAAGCGTTTGCAGGAGCAGCTGGAGAAGAAGGGCATTGGAGCTTCCCACTCCAACAAAGACTATTCTTCAAGTGTAGAGGGTTACAACTGGAACATGTCCTATAAGTATTCGAAGCAGACGGTGAAGCAGGCAATGAGTGCGAATCAGGAACTGCAATTTTTCTTCGACATTCATCGGGATTCGAACAGACGCAAGGAATCGACTGTTACCATAAACGGGAAGGATTATGCGAGAGTTTACTTTATAATCGGACACCTGAATCCAAATTGGAAGAAGAATGAGCAGTTTGCAAATGAGATTCATGCACGTCTCGAGAAGAACTACCCAGGGATTTCCCGGGGAATATTCGGCAAGACTGCATTACAAGGCAATGGAGAGTATAATCAATCGCTTTCACCAAATAGTGTCGTTATCGAAGTTGGCGGCGTGGATAACACGATGGAGGAATTATACCGTACTGCTGACATATTAGCAGATTATATTGCAGACATTGTCCAGAAGAAAAAGGATGCCAAACCAGTCAATAAGCCAATTCCAAATCCAACGAACGGGAAAGATGTCGGCAAAACAGTGATGGGCAAAACGCAGTCGAAATCTGTGGGAACGAAGGGATAACCCAAGGGGGGCGCTTGCATGACACGGTTTATGAAACAACTGATCGGCATCGTGGTATTGCTAACGCTTGGCGTATTTATCGGCATGGAAATCACTACTTCGGGGATTGAGCGCATATATGGCCCGATCAATCCATCCCGCATGACAAGCGCCCCAGAGTCGACTGAGCGATATTCCGGGGCTGATTCGAATCGAGATAATCTAACAACAGATAACCGTCGAATGAACGAAGACGCTGCCGCTCAAGATAACTCGCGTTTGACAGTTAACGAGTCCACTCTTATAGAAGAGTATCGTAATACATTAGCAGATACCGAGCGTAATACGGCGAATAGTCATGAAAAAGAAATCAACAATACGAATGTAGTGCCTCTTCCTCCAGTAAAAGATGCTACTGTGAATCAATTGGCGGACAAGACGGCAGGTATGCTGCAGCGTGCATCGCAAGCTGGTATTCAAGCGGTTGTTGGCTTGTTCAATGGACTATTCTAAGCGACATGTATGTGCTTCAAGAGTTACCAGGATGAGAGGATTGCATGCCCCCATTGCTGTTAGAGGGTCATTCCGGTATAATAAATAAATTGAATCTTGGCATAGTGGTGGGGGTATTGAAATCGAATGACGGAATTGCTGTCACGACAAAAGAAAATTCGGAATTTTTGCATCATAGCACATATTGACCATGGTAAATCAACACTCGCCGACCGGATATTAGAATATACGGGGGCGTTAACGTCCCGTGAAATGCAAGCTCAAGTACTCGATCAAATGGATCTGGAGCGTGAGCGTGGGATTACCATTAAATTGCAGGCCGTGCGTTTGAACTACACAGCAGATGACGGTGAAGAGTACATCTTGAACCTGATTGATACACCGGGACACGTCGACTTCACATACGAAGTATCTCGCAGCTTGGCTGCCTGTGAGGGTGCACTGCTTGTTGTAGATGCGGCCCAAGGGATTGAAGCTCAGACGCTGGCGAACGTATATTTGGCGCTTGATAATGATCTGGAGATTATTCCGGTCATTAATAAGATCGACCTTCCAAGTGCGGAGCCTGATCGTGTAAAGCAGGAGATCGAAGAAGTTATCGGTCTGGATTGCTCCGATGCTGTTCATGCTTCTGCCAAAGCAGGTATTGGAATTAAGGAAATTCTGGAGCAAGTGGTGCAGAAGGTGCCTGCTCCAACAGGGGATCCAGAAGAACCGCTTAAGGCGCTTATCTTCGACTCCCATTATGACCCGTATAAAGGCGTAATCGTGTACGTTCGCGTTATCGACGGTGCAATTCGCGCGGGCAGCAAAATTAAAATGATGGCAACGGAAAAGACATTTGAAGTTATCGAGGTTGGTGCGTTCAAGCCGCGCATGTCAATTGTCGATGAACTTAATGTTGGCGATGTTGGCTTTGTTGTAGCCGGTATTAAAAATGTAGGGGATACTCGTGTCGGTGATACGATCACGGATGCGAAGAAGCCGACTCTGGAGCCGCTTCCAGGTTACCGCCGTATCAATCCAATGGTATTCTGCGGCTTGTATCCGATCGAAACATCGGATTATAACGATCTGCGGGATGCGTTGGAGAAGCTGCAATTAAACGATGCGTCTCTTACATTCGAACCGGAAACTTCCTCAGCGCTTGGCTTTGGTTTCCGCTGCGGCTTCCTTGGTCTTCTGCATATGGAGATTATCCAGGAGAGAATTGAGCGTGAATTCAATATTCCGCTTATTACGACTGCACCGAGTGTTATTTATCGGGTTACGTTGACGAATGGCGATTCCATTGACATCGACAACCCTTCTAATTATCCAGAGCAGGGCAAGATCGATTTTGTTGAAGAGCCTTATGTCAAAGCATCTATTATCGTCCCTAACGATTTCGTCGGAGCGATTATGGAACTGTGCCAAGGCAAACGCGGTGATTTCGTGGATATGCAGTATCTGGATACGACTCGCGTAACGATTACGTATCAAATTCCATTGTCGGAGATCGTATATGACTTCTTCGATCAATTGAAATCAAGCACAAAAGGATATGCATCCTTCGACTATGAATTGTCCGGTTACCGCAGGTCTAATCTTGTGAAGATGGATATCATGCTTAACAACGAGCAAGTCGATGCGCTGTCTGTTATCGTGCACAAGGATCGTGCCTACCATCGCGGTAAACTCATTTGTGAGAAACTGCGTGGGCTGATTCCGCGTCAAATGTTCGAGGTACCAGTGCAGGCGTCTATCGGAACGAAGATCATTGCGCGTGAAACGGTTAAAGCAATGCGTAAAAACGTACTCGCGAAATGTTACGGCGGCGATATTTCCCGTAAGCGGAAGCTTCTTGAGAAGCAGAAGGAAGGGAAGAAGCGCATGAAGCAGGTCGGCAGCGTTGAGGTGCCGCAGGAAGCGTTCATGGCCGTATTGAAAATCGACGATAACTAATTCGGAGGAGGGGGCGGAACGCCTCCTCTTTTTTAAAAAGATCATTATTATAGGTAGGCTGGTGTTATACAGCCATGAAAGGAGGGTCTCGCCATGCCGGCGAATCAACCTTCACCAGAGCAAGCATCAATACCGGCACGTGCTCCACGCGCGGTATATATTCATATTCCATTTTGTACGAACAAATGCCATTACTGTGACTTTAACTCCTACGTACTGAAAGGACAGCCTGTTATGGATTATTTGCGGGCGATGGAGCAGGAGATGGCACATACAGTGGAGCAGTATCCTCCAGGCGTCATTGACACGATATTTGTAGGCGGCGGTACCCCAACGGTCTTGACGCCAGATCAAATGTCTTACTTCTTGGAGTCCGTTCGTAAGGCATTTCCGAACTGGAGTCCCTCGATTGAGTTCAGTATGGAATCGAACCCGGGTACGACGGATTTAGACAAGCTGCGGGCGATGCGAGACGGAGGAGTGAACCGGATCAGCTTTGGAGTCCAGTCGTTTAATAACGACCTTCTTCATGGCATTGGCCGCATTCATAATACGGATGATGTGTATCGCAGTATTGAGAACGCACATAAGGCGGGCTTCAGCAATATGTCCATCGACTTGATGTTTGGCTTGCCGAATCAGACGGTCGAAATGCTCGATCATAGTGTGACGAAGGCATTGGAGCTGAATTTGCCTCATTTGTCGATATACAGCCTGAAGGTAGAAGAGAACACCTTGTTCCATGCCATGTACCATCGCAATGAGCTTCCGCTGCCTAGCGAAGAGGATGAGCTGGATATGTATATGCTCATTATGGATCGGATGAAGGCAGCTGGATATGAGCAATATGAGATCAGTAATTTTGCGAAGCCTGGCTATGAGAGCCGTCATAACACCGTCTACTGGCGCAATGAGGATTACTATGGTATTGGTGCAGGTGCGCACGGTTATGTGAATCGGGGACGCCATCTGAACATTAAAGGCGTTAATCCCTATGTGGAGGCCTGCAAGCAGAGCTTGCCGAGACTCGATTCGTTCACCATTGAAGAGAGTGAAGCGATGGAGGACTTCATGATGGTTGGTCTTCGTTTGCTGGAGGGTGTGAGCAGCACACGCTTCGCGTCGCAGTTCAATGGGGCGCTGCTGGATAAAGTATTCTCTGATCCGATTCGTAGACTGTTGAAACAGGGGTTAATCGAAGCTACAGATGACGGTTACCGTTTGACGGAGCAAGGACTGCTGTTTGGCAATAATGTGTTCGGAGAGTTTGTAGGTACACTCACTGCGAAGGAATAACAGTGCGACGATAAGGATGGCTGGTCTCTAAACGGGCAACGGCATCACAATTGGTTATGTACTGTTGTAGTAGGTACAGTAATAGATACAATAATAGATAAAACGAGCTTGAGAACATGGATTTGTTTCTCTTGCTCGTTTTTTTTATTTGTTGTAAAAAGAGAAGGAATGATTTCGATACGGTGCCTGCCTGTAATAGTAGCCATGTCTGTAGGTCTGTAGAGGTATCATCAGAATCTGCTCAGGCCTCTCTTTGTTTACGTATTTTACATAATGAGTAATGGACATGATGTTGCTTGAAGGAGTCGCTAATACGACGTTTACCCATAAGGAGAAGCAGGTAAAAATAGTCTTGATAATATATGCAGTTGGATGTATATTAATACGTACATATTTTGGAGTCGATCAGAGATGTACATTCATAGATAGAGATTGGGTTGGAGGGACTATACTTATGGTAGCAACGATTCGCAAGGCAGATGAGAACGATATTGAATCACTGGCAGAGCTTATTCAATTTTATGCACAGCAAGGAATTATGCTTCCTCGTTCCAGAGAGGTGCTGGCGAAGCAGATTGAACATTTTGTCGTTGCCGAATGGGAAGGGGAGCTTATTGGCTGCGGCTCGCTCTGCCAGCTTGGAGCTGACTTGGTTGAAATTCGCTCATTGGGCATATCGCCTGATTTTAAAGGGAGAGGCATCGGAACAATGCTAGTGGATGAATTGCTTATAGAAGCAAAGGCGCGAGCTATCCCCAAAGTTATGGCCTTAACCTATGAATCGAAGTTTTTTCAGAAAAATGGCTTTGATATTGTAGAAAAAGAGATCTTCCCAGAGAAGGTATGGACGGATTGCATTCATTGCAGCAAGCTCCATTGCTGTGATGAGATCGCAGTGATGAAGGTGTTGGACTGACTTGGTGAAGATCCAGAAGATTGCACTTGGTGCCCTATATCAGGTACAAAAGGAGCTGCTGACTATTCGGCGGCTTTTTTAATGATTTTGAATAAAGAATTCTATAAATCATAACCCAAAAAAGGTTACAGCTGAACTTGAGTGCTGATTCTGCGGAGATTTGGACTAGCATTTATGAAAAAGCCATAGATATAGTAAATTAGTAATCCTGACCTTATTAAGTCAGGATTACTAAAAGAATCTACCAAGGATGAATTCCACCCTGACCGCCTGACAAAACTACCACAGTAGATGTAATAAATACGAGAGTGCAAAGAAAAGACTGGGAATAGAGCTTCTTAAAAAACTTCATACTTACTCCTCCGTTTTCTTATAGTATGTACTCAACTTTTCGAACGTATCCTGCGTAGGGATGTCATAATCCAAGTGGATACGCATTACAGTATTAAGACAATCTTTCTCCTTGAATGTATCATCGACTTTAGCATAATACAAGGCTGCTTGAATCAAGGAGTTAATAGATTTTGCATAATCACCAATAGACAGGTAATACTGTCCGCGAAGATGAAGATGATCTGCATACTTTTGATAAACAAAAGGATTATCCTCACTTATGGGGCTAATCTCATTATTGTTAATAAGTACCTCAGCCATTTTGTGATTGTTTTGTTTTATGTGTATTTGCAGCAGTTGATTAATAGCTAGAATTGCTGCATCACTTTTACAGGTTTCTAGGAACGAAGTGAGCATGAATTGTGCTTTCTCAAATTCTCCTCTATGTGAAGCGAACATCGCGTCCATTAGGATGATGTTATCTTGAACATACGGGTAGTTAAATTGTTTGTATTGAAGAGCGTAAAATTCCGATTCTTCGTATTCCTCTAATGCAAAGTAAGCATCTCTAAGGATACCTAGTGCATTTACCTTATGTTCGATGATGTTCTCAGTCAAAATTTCCTTACAGTGCTCGATGCTTTCTGAATATAGTCTAATGTTATATGCATGAACCCCTAATTTGTAATAGAGCTCAATACGCTCTGATAGCGATAGGAAATCCGAATAGAGAAGTATATATTTCCCATCGTGATAGGTTTCCTTCAGTTTGCTGAAGTCATTTCTTTCAATAAGGTAGCGCTGATACATTCCTTTAGCAATGTAAGGCATGATTCCATGTGAACGTGAATATCCAATGATGAGGTTATATAATGTCAACTGAATAGTAGAATCTTCGATAGAGTTGATGATGGTGTACAGTTTGTTAGTTAAATCATAACTATCTTCGTTGGCAGATTCGAGATACTTGGATGCCACTTTACAAACCGTTTCTTTGCTGCTCTGGTGTTGTATCGTGAATTGGAGAATGTGCAGCAACGAATCTGGCCTCTTTTCAATCTCTACATAATAATCTATCAATGTATCTAAAGAGATGTTCAATGCAGCAGCCAAAGGTTGAACGGTTGAAAACTCAGGTCTCTTTACTTCGTCATTCTCGATTTTGGATACTGTACCTTTTTGAATACCTGATCGTTCAGATAGTTCAGTCTGTGTCATACCAGTGGCTCGTCTAGTTTGTTTAAACAACTCACCTAATGACATAACGAGAGTTGTACTCAAATAGATACCTCCCTTCTCACTACAAAACTATCACCTATATTTTACCATATAGGAAAGGTCATGTGAATTGGTATGATTAGATTTAAGTTAGAGTCAGTCTGTGAGAGATAGAGTGGTCTGACAACAAACATAATATGCATTCGATCAATAATACTGCTGAATACGGCTCTACATATAAAATAGGCACGCCCAAAGTACCGAACTGACTTGATTGTCATTGTAAGTAAAGATAATCATTGTTTAGAATCCGCATAATAACAAGGGTTATCGCCATTTTTAGTTGTGTACTTGAATAGTACCCACACAAAAATCATATTAAAAAAATTGAGCGACTATATCTCAAGGGCATTTTCGACTAATGGGAGGTTGGCTCAATGTTATTAAAATTTGCAATAAAGGATTACCTTGAAGAGAAGGAATATAACAATTTATCTGAACGAACAATTCATACTTATGCTTTTACACTTAATGAATTCCAATGTTATTGTGGGGAACAACAGATTGTAAGTGTTGAGGACGTTACTACCAGCACTATTAAATCTTATTTGCTTTATTGTCAGAAGGAGAGAAAAAATAACGCTACAACAAGGAACGGTAAATTTAGAAGAATAAAAATATTCTTTAACCATCTTGAGAAAGAAGAGATTATAAGTTCAAAGCAAAATCCGGTTCGTAAATTGTCGTATATAAAAGAAGATATTAAAATCGAGGCGTTTACAGATCATCATATCAAACAGATGCTTAATTATTTGAGACGGGCTAAGCAACGTAGACATACATTTCATTATTACAGAGATTATATGATTGTCGTATTTCTTTTAGGGACAGGGGTCAGGCTAGGAGAATTGGTTAACTTGCAGTGGATAGATATCAATTTTGCATCTCAAGCAGTGACCGTTTTTGGGAAAAAGAGAGAGCAATCTTCCATTCCGATTACTGACAAATTGATCAAAGAGTTGGCTGAGTATAAAGTCTTTTGCGAACAACACTTTGGAAAATTAAGTGAGTATGTGTTCGTTTCAGAGAACAAAAATAATCAAATGACAGTAGAAGGCGTAAAATCAATGTTTCAGAGATTGAAAGCTGCGATGAACTTTTCAAATGTAAGGTTATCCGCTCATACCTTTAGACATACATTTGCACATCGCATGTTGATGAATGGCTGTGATGTGTTTAGTCTCCAAAAGATGCTTAGACATTCAAATCTGAGCATGACTCAGAAGTACTTAAGTATTTGGGGAACAGCGTTGAAAGAAGTTAATGCTAAATTCAACCCTTTAAACGACATCGATTTATAAGGTGCCTACAGACTCTTTTACAACTGGGTAATGGAAATGGTTGGGTAGTGAAATTAAAGGGTCTGTAACCCAATTCTGAGCGTCTAAGAACGATTGATATTATGGGTCATACTTCTATTATTTCTGGAGACAAATAAATAATCCTGATTCTTGATATTCGGACTGCCAGGAATCAGGATTATTTATTAAATTTAATAATTATCCTGTAGAAACTTAATAATATTTAAATGATAGTCTGTATACAGTGAAAGAAATCCGCTTGATCTAGAGTTGATACAGTTTTGAGTTATTTCATCAATTTCTTTTTGAGTAATATCAATAATATGTTCCTTAAATAAAGTCATTTTATCTGAAAATGACTTGGGTACACTTTTCTTATATATGCAATGCCCTAAGAACTTTCGTACATATAGAATGTCTTCATTATTAATGGATGTGTCATTTGATAAATTGAAATATGTATCAAAAATTGACATTGATAAGTCTATATTTCTTAGTTTGTCATGCTCAAGATATATGTAGCCCAGCTCAGCATAAGCACTGACATTTCCGGATTTAGCTGCCTTGTTATAGCTGTTTATTGCGATATTCAAATTTTTTCTACAACCTAGACCGTTCAATCTCATTTTCCCTATGTATTGTAACGCTATTGGGTTATTATGAAAGGCTAATTTATTGAAGGTGTTATATGCCTCGGTATAGTCTTGAAGTTCACCAGACTCTCCATAATACAAGTTCTTAGCATATGTTAGTAAGTCTTCATCTAGTGAAGAAGTTTTTGCTTTCTTGTCACTACCTTGTTTGTTTGGCAAACTAGAGTTACCATCTTCTAAATTTATTAATGCATCAATTGCCTCGTGTACAGGAATTTTAAAGAACTCTCTATTATTGGAGAGCCTGTAATTAGATAATAATGAATGTATTTGGTTTTCAGCTACTAGGCAATTTTCAAAGAACTTACGATATATCAAGATAAATGGCGTAGGTACACCTGTAGCACCAGATAGCTCAGATAGTCTTTCATCAAGTGTTCTTGTGGTAAGTCCAATTTTAACTAAATCAGGCATAGATAGATTCATTAATATGTAAACGTATCCTGAAGACATTATATTCACCTCTTTTTAGTGCTACATTTATTAACATAATATCATATAACAATAAATTGATTATTAAATAAATAACTAACGCAGGTGAATATCGAAATGGATAAATCAGATAATTATCTTCAATTTATAACAAGTACATATATAGCGAAGATCGAAGATCTAATTATTGAGCACGAAAAATATACTATTGGAAGTCTAAGAGTTAACAAAGCAGAAAAGAAATCGTGGAGCAATAAGGCAGGGGGGTTATTATTTTTCACAAAATGACGTTATTAAATACGTAGGAAAAGTAAATTTGGATACAGGACTAAGAAAGAGAGTTTACGATCAAATTAGTGCATTCGGCGAGGTTGATGGATGGGACTCAGTAATAAAAGATAACCCAGTTAATATTTATCTTTCCATCTGATGACTGGCATTGGATCGAATCGCTAGGGTTACTGTTGATAGACAAATTGAGACCAAAATTCAATAAAAATTGCCTTGAAATAGCGTTATTATGGGGTGGATAAATGGAATATGGTAAGAACCATTCACATATTACAGGAGATTTTTCAGAGCATCTAATAATGTATTGGCTTTCTAAAAACGGTTACGAATGTGTTCTAGCTAGGTATTTAGGAATAGATATTATTGCAACAAAAGATGATATAAGAATGGGGATTTCTGTAAAATCCCGCAGTCGAAAAATGTCTCAATCTTCTTCAAAAATAACCATTAGTAAACCTGAAACACACATTCAACATGTTAAAAATAGTTGTGAGAGTTTTGGATGCAAAGAGTATTTTGCTTTTGTGTTAGATCAAGATAATAGTATAAAAGGATTTTTAATACCGTTAGAAAGTATCATCGAACAATTCGGAGTGTCAAAAGCATCGACTCAAGATTGGGATTTGAAGTATTTCTATAAAGATCCGCGTATAGATATATTCGAATTATCATGGGTATAAATTGGCGTTTTAAGAGGTACGGAGGTTGAGATGCTACACTTATCATTAAGTACGGTTAAATATATATTAAATAAATTCGAGACATACTTGGATTGTTATTCAATTAAAACACACTATATCGATCAGCTTCAAAAAGTAATACTAATTGAAGATAGCTTAGCACTATATGTGGGTATAATAAAAAGTCAATCACCTGTTTGTTCAAATGTTGAAGCAATGTTTGCATGGACTAGACAAACAGAATTTATGGATATGCCTGCTTCTGGAAATGATTATTATGAACTATATATTGAAGAAGTAACTTACAATTCACTGGGATTTAAATATAATCACAGCAAGTTTATTCGTGAAATGGAGTCAATCACAAGTATACAAAATCTAAGCCTTAATGTTAGTTATCTTAAATTTAAGGGACTGACTCGTTTATATTGGTGCCAAGAAAAAGAGACCTTGCTAGAGAAAGTTGATAGGCTTTTACCAGAAATGAAATTAAGAGATAGATATGAAAACTGGGATGGAGTTAATTACTATTTTATTGTTCTGGAAATGGAAGGTGTTTCTGGTAATCACGAATATGCAGTAGCTTACACTAATCAAAAGCCTCACAATTATGTTAATTCCAAAGGCCGTGAGTGGATAAAAAATGGAATTCAAGATGGTGTTAACATAAGAACTTATAGACGTAACTTCTATAGAGCTTTTGATTCATGGAAAGGGAAAAGTAAACAATATCGATTAGAAAATCATCTTAAGTATTTTTATTT